>JAZFRU010000359.1:0-2233 GCA_036445815.1 Acidobacteriota bacterium
TCAGCTTGCCGTCCTGGTTCTGGTCTCCTCTTTGCATCATCAGATCAAAGAATCTCTGGCGCTCCTGGGGAACCTCGTCTTCGGTCACCCATCCGTCCCCGTTTTGATCTAATCGCTCGAACATGGCGTTGGGATCGGGTTGCTGCTGAGCGAAGCCGGACTGGGGAAACAGAAACAACACCCAGAGGGCAAATACTGCACGGCCTACCTTCATTTTAGTTCTCCTCTAACGGGCGACATGCCAATATCTTACCTTTGTACTGTATATATTACGGATGCCCCTTGGAAATGTGTATGAAGAGTTTGTCATTTTTTGTAAAGGCCGGGAATCGGTGACACGCTCGTCATTGCCTAAAGTACCCCTGTAAATCAACAGGTTGAGAGGAGTCTGGTACCTAATTCGCTGACCTCTGCAGGTCTCGACCCCGTAAAGCCCAAGTCCTGCAACCTCTGCTTGCCCTTCTTAGGTTAATTCGGTGCCAGACTCCTCTTAGATCCTTGATTCATGGGGCCAATTTCGGGCATTAGGTGCGTGTCACCTATTCTCCGATGATAGGATATTGTTACGATTCGTCTTTCAGCCTCAGGAGGTGCTGACGATTGAACGTAAAGGCATCGAATAGCGCAGTGATCCTGAGTGCCGTGCGCACACCGATTGGTCGCCTGCGATCAGCCCTGGCCTCTGTAGCAGCCTCGGAGTTGGGCGCCACGGTGATTCGAGCAGCTGTGGAGAGGGCAGCTTTGCCGGACCTTTCAGAGATCGACGAAGTACTCATGGGCAACGTTGTCTCCGCCGGCCTGGGCCAAAACATTGCTCGTCAGTCGGCTATTTTTGGAGGGCTCCCCGCCACGGTCGGGGCCACCACCCTCAACAAGGTTTGCGGCTCGAGTCTCAAGGCCGTCATGCTGGCCGCCCAGGCCATCCGAGCAGGGGACGGACAGCTGTTCGTGGCGGGTGGTGTTGAACAGATGAGCCAGGCTCCCCACCTGATAGACGGCCCCATGGACCCACTCCACGGCGGCAAGGTCGAGCACCGGAATGCCCTGCTTGTCGATGGTCTCTGGTGCCCTTTCGAGGACTGGGTCATGGGAGACGCTGCTGAGTATATCGCCGAGGAATATGGGATCACTCGGGAGGCCATGGATCGCTTCGCCCTCTCCAGTCACCAGAAGGCCATCGCGGCTATCGACGGAGGCAAGTTCAAGGAGGAGATTGTCCCGGTTAGGGTGAAGGGACTCAACGCCGAGATGATGGTGGTGGACACGGATGAAGGACCCCGTCGGGACACCTCATTGGAAGCGCTCCAGAAGCTCAAACCCAGCTTCAAGCCAGACGGAAAAGTCACCGCCGGCAACGCCCCGGGTCTCAACGACGCAGCAGCGGCCCTGGTCGTCGCCAGCCAGTCGCAGGCTGAAGCCATGGGCGCCAAAGCGCTGGCTCACATCGTCGGTTACGCCCAGGCAGCAGTGGATCCCAAGTACATCTTCGCCGCACCCGCCAAAGCGATTCCCCTGCTGCTTGAGAAAACGGGCTGGACCCTGTCCGACGTCGACCTCATCGAGCTGAATGAGGCCTTCGCCGCCCAGATCCTGGCCAACGGCTCCGAGCTGTCTGATCAGGGATGGGATTGGAACAAGGTCAACATTAACGGAGGCGCCATTGCCCTGGGCCATCCCCTGGGAGCCACAGGTGCGCGTCTGCTGACCACCCTCATTCATGCCCTCAAAGATCGGGGTCTGAAGCGGGGTATCGCCTCCCTCTGCTTAGGCGGAGGCGAAGCTGTGGCATTGGCTGTGAAAATGAAAGAGCCGCTCTAAGAGCAGCCGCTGTAACTTAGCGTGTTGATTTAGTAGGCCGCCCCTCCCTATATTTCCCCGCTCCCCCCCAAAAGTACCGTAAAATGTTGGGTAGTGGAAAAGGAAACCGAGCTCATATTGGAACCCGACCATTCTGAACCGCGTCAGCATTCGGAAAAGTCATTTAACCCTCATCGGGCTGTTGCCTATTTGACTGTCTTAGCAGGGCTGCTTGCCTTTTGGGGTCTGGGGAACCACGATTTTTGGGATGATGAGGCGTTCACAGCGGTGTACGGCCGAAACTTTATGAACACCGGTCAACTCATCGCCTGGGACGGCCGGAACCTGATGGGCTACGGGCTGCTGGGTGTGGTGAATGAAGAGATGATCACAACGTTCGCTCCTCCCTTCAGAAGGCGATGAACGATTACACAAC
>JAZFRU010000360.1:0-6621 GCA_036445815.1 Acidobacteriota bacterium
AACCGGAACGGGTGCTGGAGTTTTTTGACAGGCAACCATCACCCCCAGAATGAGCCAGACGCCTGCCCACCGGAATAGGTCTCGCGTGTTCATGCTCTCATGGGAAGCAACACCTTGAAGGTGCTTCCGCCTTCCTCTCCATCCTCCACCCAGAGGGCTCCATGGTGTCCCTCCACAATACCGCGGGAGATGGCCAGCCCCAGCCCCACGCCTTGCCTTCCTTCCTCCAATTGGTGAAACCTCTCGAAGATCTTCTCCTTGTGAAGGTCGGGCACACCAGGGCCGTTGTCGGAAACGGAAAACAGGGCAAATCCCGTGGTGGAGTGGGAATTCAACACCTGCTGAAGTAGAGGACTCAGCTGTCCAGGAACCTTCCGCGACAGGCACACTCGAACTCCAACACGGCCTCCTGACGGAACAAACTTCAGGGCGTTCCCCAGAAGATTGACCACAACCCGGTGAAACCCACCTTCGTCACACTGGATCATCACCGGCTGCTCCTCGAATTCGGTGGTGAGGTGGATCGCTTTGTCATCGAACTGTAATCGCAACTCCCCAACCGCTGCTTCGACCAGCGCCTTCAGATCATGTGTTTTCAGCGGGTACGCCATCATGCCCGCGTCAATGCGAGACATGTCCAGCAGATTCCCAATCATGGCGGAAAGACGTTGAGTGCTCTGCAGGTTCAGTTGCAGCAGTCTCTTTTGCTCCTCATTCAGCGAACCCGGAATTTCTTCGAGCAACAGGGCAATGGCCTCCTGGATGGAACCGAGAGGACTCTTCAATTCGTGTGAAACGTGGGAGACGAAGTCCTTCTTCATCTGGTCCAGTTCGCCCAGGTGTTGAGCCATCCTGTTGAAATCTCCCGACAGGTCGGCAAACTCGTCGCTGCCGCCCGTGTCCAGACGGTGTCCAAACTTCCCTCGGGCCAGAGCACGAGTTCCCCGAGTCAACTGGCTCAGCCTGCCGGAGAACGATCGAACGATCATCAAGGAAATCAACAGACTTCCCCCCAGCGTAACCGCTGCCACACCCAGGGAGACTCGCTCTGCCCGTCCCCCCACTCGAGTCGCCTGCCGAACCTGGACCGCAATGGAGCGCTGCACCTCCTGGAAGACCCGTTCACTTTGATTGCGTAAACGCTCCAGGTGCTCCACCTGAAGACTGAGCCACGCCTCCACCTCATCACCGTTCAAAGGTGAATCCACGCGATCGTAGTCTTCCCAGAGCTGGACCAGCTCAAGAACCTGTTCCGCGGATGCAGGGCCAAGATTCAGTTCCCCAATCTTGCCAAGATCGTGAGCAAACAACTCCTTCATGGACCTTGTCTGCTCGAGGTAGTCGGAATCCCGGGTGACCAGGAATTTTCGCGTGAACTCCTCGATGGTGTCCAATCTCTTGAACAATTGATCGGACAGATTGGCCGCCTCGAAACTCACTTCCGACAAGCTTCGATTGACCGACTGCATCTGGTAAATGACCGAGCTTTGGTAAAGGAGCATCGCGAACATGGAGGCGATGACCACGGCGTATCCGATACCAATTTTTGCGGCAAACTTCATGGCCCCATCACATCAGACCGTACGACTTCAGTTTGTTTCGGATGGTCTTGACATCGACCCCCAAACGGCGTGCCGCTTCGGCCTTGTTGTTCCCGGTTTCCTCGAGCGTTTTCAAAATCAGCTCCCTTTCCGCTTGGGCGGCCGAGGTTCCCACAGGCAGAACGATCTGGTTGGAGGAGTTGTCGATCTTCTGGATATAAACAGGAAGGTGGGACAGCTCGATCCAGCGGCTTCGTGCCAGGACAACCGCCCTCTCCAACACATTTGAAAACTCTCTCACGTTGCCCGGCCATGAGTAGGCCGTCAGTTTTTCCAGGGCTTCCTCACGAACTCCCTGGACCTGAGCCTCATGCTTGGAATTGAAGCTGGCAATGAAATGCTGGGTCAACAATGGAATATCCTCCTTGTGCTCTCTCAACGGTGGAAGGTACAACGTAAAGACGTTGAGCCGGTAATACAGATCCTGCCGCATCTGCCCCTCCTCAATCGCCCGGCCAGGATCCCGATTGGTGGCTGCCAGGACCCGAACGTCTACTCGGAGTTCTTCCTTTCCTCCCAACCGCCGGACCCGGCCATCTTCCAGGACGCGAAGCAGCTTGACCTGAAGAGCTTCCGACATTTCGGCAATCTCATCCAACAGCAAGGTTCCCTGATGAGCCATCTCGAAGCATCCCTGGCGGCGAATGGCGGCCCCGGTGAAGGCCCCCTTTTCGTGGCCGAAGACTTCGCTTTCGACCAGTTCCGAGGGAATGGCGGCGGCATTGATGGCGATAAACGGGCCCGTGGAACGAGGACCTTTTTCATGGATGGTTCGAGCGGCCAACTCCTTGCCCGTTCCACTCTCTCCCGTGATCAAAACGGAAACATCGGTGGGGATGATGCTCTCAATGAGTTGATAGACCTTTTTCATCGCCTTACTATCCCCGACGAAGGGTCCGAAACCGGATTCCTTTTCCAGTTTGGAAGTGAGACGAGTGGATTTCTGCTGGAGTTGAACCTCACTCTCGGCAGCTTCCACAATGGCCTTCAATTTTGAGTAATCGAGTGGCTTGGTCAGGAAGTCATGGGCTCCCTGCTTGATGGCTTCCACCGCGATGTCCACCGTTCCATGAGCGGTCATGAGAACGATGGTGCGAGCCGGATCATCGGCCGTCAAGACACGCAGCAGTTCCAGACCGGAGACTTCCGGCATGACCACATCAGAGATCACCAGTTTCGGATTATAAGAGCGGACCAACTCCTGGGCCTGGGCGGCATCGACTGCCTGCTGCACCTGGTAGCCCCAACTCTCCAGGCGGATTCTCAAGACCTCTCTCATGGCGGCGTCATCATCCACCACCAGTATTTTCATTCTCTTGTTTGCCATGGCTCTCAAACCGGTATCAGGTAAATTTTCCCTGAAAAGGCAGGGACAATGCAAATCCCCACCCCTTTCAAACACGATCCAACCTGTTGCTTTTTAAAGAGTTAAGTGCATTTGAAAGAATTTGGCATCTCCCTTGCTACCACCCCATGCATGAAGGAGGTCACTGTAGCGCGGTGGTCGCGGCTACACCAGGGAAACTCCAACTTAAAGGAAAGGGAAGACTAAAATGAATGCAAAACTCAAATCCACTCGTTTCTTCACCCTACTCGGACTGATTCTGGCAGGGCTTTTGAGCACCCCCATGGCCGCAGCCGATTCCGAGAAATCCATCAAGATGCAAGGAGTTATCATCGAGCGTTTCTCTACCAGCTTCACTGTGAGGGATTACTGGGGACGGGAAATGATCGTTGATCTCACTGACACTACCGAGTTCGAGGAGCAGAAGCGCAATTTCCTGAGAGACCCCAAAGCATACTCTCCCAGGGAACTGATTCCCGGGCTTGATATCACCGTCAAGGGAGTCAAAACCGAAGGACATATTGTGGCGGAATGGATCAAATTCACCCAGGATGCTCTCAAGGTGGCCCGAACCATTTACTCGCGGGTCCAGCCGATCGAGGAGGAACTGGCTCAGAGCAACACTCGCCTCGAGACCGTCCAGACAAGGGTGACCAAGAATGAAAAGAAGGGGCAAAGATTGACGGGAGACGTGCAGGAATTACAGGCCGGCGTCAAGCTTAACCGTCAGCAGTCTCGAGCCGCCGAGAGTACCGCCCGACAGGCGCTGGAGGGAGTCTTTGCCAACCAGACGGAACTCTCAAATTTGAATGACCGTTTCTCCATGTTGGACGAGTATGATACCTACCAGACTCTGACCGTACACTTCCCGTTTGACAGCAGTATGATCTCTCAGAAAATGGAGACGCATCTCGACCAGTTCTTTTCCGAGATGGCGGGACTGACCGGCTACCTGGTGGAGATTCGGGGGTTTGCCTCAACCGATGGAGATGAAGCCTACAATCGTCAACTCAGCCAGAGGCGTGCCGACCAGGTTCGCAGATATGTAACTGAACAACATCAGATTCACCTGCGCCGGTTCGTCGCTCCCTGGGGCTATGGAACCCTTTATCCCATGGCCGACGACTCGACCGTGGAGGGGCGAAAGATGAACCGACGGGTCGAGGTTCGCATCCTGGTGACCCCGGGCATGGAAGAAACGGACTCATCGAACTCCCTGGCCGAAACCCGGAATCCATTCCGTTAGTCACCACCGAGACACAGGGAGATAGTGACCACAGAGGCACAGAGACACGGAGTGTTCTTTTCCTCCTCACCTCAAGGGTAGAGAGAAAGATTCTTTGTGTCTTTGTGTCGTGTGGAATTCAACTCCCTGGCCGAGAGCCAGAATCTTTTTCGTTGATCACCACGGAGACACAGAGGCACAGAGAACCCTTTTCTTTTCCTTCTCAACACCCTAGATCAGGGAGAAGGAGGACACACATATCAGCCTACGAGACAAACTCTATCTTCAGACCTTTGTCGGGCGCACGGCCCAGAGTGTCTCAAAACCCAGTTAATTTGGATGGGTCGGATAGGGGGTGTCCGGAATGTGGGAGGCGCCTCAGTGCGCCGATTCCGGAAAGCCGCTCATAGAGCGGCTGCTACACTGGGCTTATCACCTGATCGAAGGACCCCCATCTGTGAGCCCTACATGTTTTAGGGTTATGAGACAGTCTGGTCCGTGCGCCTCTACTCTAGTGTGTTGGACATCGCTCCGAAGGAGCGACAGAGTCTGAGTCAGGGCGGGACGCCCTGACTCAGTTATCTTCTCTGTGTCTCTGTGCCTCTGTGGTGAAATCAGTTGCCGATGGTCCGACCCAGATAGGCCTTGAGCCGTTGCCAGGCATCCAGGGCAGGACCACTGCGTTTCGCAAAGTCCTGATCCACGAACAGCCAGAAGGCGTGATTGACTCCGTCATAGATATGGATATCGTTGGGGATTCCCGCCTCACGCAGTGCCGCCACAAAGCCTCCCACCTGCTCGGGTGAAGGACCCTGGTCAAGTCCGGCAAAGGTCCCGTAAATCTCGTGATTGAGATGTCGAAGCTTCTCCGGGTCGTCCAGAAGACGACCGTAGAAGATAGCGGTGGCATCGTGTGCTTCTCCCCCCAAAGCATAGCTGAGAGCCACTCCACCGCCGTAACACCACCCCATGGCCCCGATTTTCCCTGAAACATCGGACCGACCCCTTAAATACGAAGCCGCCGCATCCAGATTGGCGATGAGCACTTCGGGCTTGCCCATCGTTTCTTGCACCAGCGCCATATTCTCCTCCGGGTTGGATCCGGTACGACCGGAGTAGACGTCAGCGGCCAGGGCCACGTACCCTTCAGCCGCCAGGGCGTCGGCAACCTGGCGGACGCGGTCCACCAGGCCGTTCCACTCATGAACGAGGATGACGGCTCCGTGGGGTCCCGGACCCTCTGGAACGGCCAGATAACCCCGCGTGTTGGGATCATCGGGGAAATAAGACACCGCCTCTCCCGCCAACGGTGAGGCATTGCCGATGATGGCCTTCGGCAGTTGATCCTCCCGGGTGGGAGCAGCGGCGACCCGACCGTCGGTCTGGGCGCTGCTGGTAAAAATCAAGGTGGCGCTCGAAGCGACGATCACCAGTAAGACAATTCCCGCTAATAACTTTCTCATGACTTGCTATTCTCCCTTCAGTCTGAATTTTTCAAGAACTCTATGATGGTTTCGCCTTCCAGATCAAGAGCCTGAAGACGGCGCCAGTGAAGAGGGACTCGAGATTCCCGTGCCCCTCAACATGGACAGGATGGCGGCGACGCCTGCAAAGAAGACCGCCGTCAGCGCCACTCCGCTCATACCTTTCATGAATGCCATGCGGGAACGATCGAGCAGGTCGGCATCCAGATCCGAAGAAGCGGCCAGAGACGACAGAATGTTCACCCCATCCACGCCGCTCTCCGCAACCACCAGGGCAAACAGGGTCCCCGCGAAGGCGATCCCCACCGTCTGGCCCAGGTAACGAAACATGCCCAGCAGTCCCCCCGCCACTCCTCGTTTGTCGGCCGGAACCGAGGACATGACCGAATTGTTGTTGGGCGCAATGAACATTCCAAAACCCGCCGCAAAGACCATGAGTCTCATGATCACCTGCTCGACCGAGGTAGTCTCGGTCACCCGGGAGATCATGTACAGGCCGGCCATGATGATCAGCAGGCCGGTGGTCGCGATCCCTCGGGAGCCGACCAGATCCGACACCTTGCCCGACAGAGGTGCAATCACCATCAGGGTCAGGGGCACCGGCAGCATTAACAATCCTGCCGTCTGAGCCGAATAACCTCGAAGACCCTGCCAGTAAAAAGGGAGGAGAAAGGTCAACGAAGCCAGGGAGAGGGTGGCGAACAATCCCGCCATCTGGGCAGCCGCGAATTCACGATTTCGAAACAGCGACAGGTCCACCAGTGGATATCGAGTCCTTATTTCATGGCTGATGAACACGCCCAGCATCAACAAGCCGGCGGCGATGAAGAGATCCACCCACGGGGAGGACCATCCCCAGGAGGGCCCTTTGGTCAAACCCAGCAACAAGGTACTCATTCCGGCCATGAGAGTTGCCGCACCGAACCAGTCGATGGGTTCCATGGTACGGTTGCTTTTCAAAGGGGG
>JAZFRU010000361.1:0-3736 GCA_036445815.1 Acidobacteriota bacterium
AATGGTGCCGGAGGGGAGACTCGAACTCCCACGGGCCGAAGCCCACTGCGCCCTGAACGCAGCGCGTCTGCCAATTCCACCACTCCGGCACGGTCAAGAGGATGTCGGATCCGCTCCAAGAGTGTACATGGGTATGGTGGTGATGTGAAGTCGTGCCGATCCCGAATTTCCGGGGAGCACTGGAAAAACACAAAGGACCTTGAAGATGTCCAGCAGAGGGGATATGGTAGATTTCATTGAATCGGCATCAACCCAATTTTAGGAGAGAATGAGATGAAAAATAGACGCGATTTTCTTAAAGGGGTCGCGGCCGCCGGTGCAGTGTCGGGAATCGCCCTTGAATCGGAGGCGAGTGCCGCACCTGCTCAGATCGAAACGGCCAGTACCGTGTCTGCACTGCCGCCCACCAGTTATGTAGAGGCGATGGAGTCAGACATTCCCGAAGGCTATACCGAGGCTCAGGCTGACCACTATTTTGTTCAGAACGCCACATCCGATTTCATGGTCGATGTGGTCAAGAGCCTGGGAATCGATTTCATCGCTTCCAACCCGGGTTCCAGCCACCGGGGCTTTCAGGAATCGATTGTCAATCACGGAGGCAACCGTTCTCCCGAATGGTTGACCTGCCTGCATGAGGAGTCTTCGGTGGCCATGTGCCACGGCTATTCCAAGATCGCATACAAGCCCATGGCGATCGCCTGTCACAGCACGGTCGGCCTCCAGCACGCGTCAATGGCAATCTACAATGCCTTTTGCGATCGTGCACCGCTGATCGTTTTCGGTGGAAATCATCTGGATGCCGCCGACCGCCGACCCGGGGCAGAGTGGTCCCATGCGGCACAGGATCCTGCCAAGCTGGTACGCGACTTCACCAAATGGGACGACACGCCCGTTTCAGCCCAGCACTTCATGGAATCCATGATGCGTGCCTACAAGATTGCAACTACGCCCCCCATGGGGCCGGTGGTCATCATCCTGGACGGCCATCTTCAGGAAAAGGAACTGGATGTCGCTCCGTCCATTCCCGCTTTCACACCGACTGTTCCTCCTCAGGGAGAAATCGGAGCCCTGCGGGAAGTTGCTCGTCTGCTGGTGGAGGCGGAAAACCCGGTGATTCTGGCCGATAGGATGGCCCGAACTCCGGCCGGGATGGCCCGTCTGGTCGAACTCGCGGAGGTCTTGCAGGTTCCCATTGTGGATCGCGGAGGCCGCATGAATTTCCCCAACGATCACTACCTTTCGCAGTCGGGGAGAGGCGGACAGCTGATTCGTGAAGCGGACGTTATTCTGGGATTGGAGATGTACGACTTCTGGGGTTCCGTAAACAGTATGCGCGATCTGGTTCACCGAGAGTCACGACCCCGCACCCGTTCCGGTGTCAAGTTGATCAGTCTCGGAGTCAATGATCTGTATCTCAAGTCCAACTACCAGTATTTTCAACGCTTTCTTCCCGTCGATCTCTCCATCGGTGGAGATGCCGAAGCCACCCTTCCATCCTTGACGGAAGAAGTGCGCCGGGCCATGTCAACCTCACGCCGTTCCCAGATCGCCGATCGGGAAACGGGGTTGCGCACGGCCTATAAAGACATGATCGATCAAAGTAGACAGCGAGCCACCTACGGCTGGAACCAGAGTCCGGTCAGCACCTCACGGCTCGCCATGGAGGTGTACCAGCAGATCAAGAATCACGATTGGTCCCTGGTTTCCCGGACCATGAGCGGTTTGCCACGACGCCTCTGGAAGATGGATCAGCATCACCGCTTTATCGGGAGTTCCGGAGGGGGTGGGGTCGGTTATGGAGCGCCCGCCTCGGTGGGTGCCGCCCTGGCCAACCGCGAGCATGGCCGCCTCACCGTCAGTTTTCAAGCCGACGGCGACATCAATTATGCTCCCGGAGTCTTCTGGACGGCCGCTCATCACGGTATTCCCCTGCTTTCGGTCATGCACAACAACCGGGCCTATCATCAGGAGGTGATGCACCTGCAGCGGATTGCCACGCGGCGACAGCGGGGCGCGGACGGATCGGCCAATGTTGGGAACACCCTGGAGGATCCTTTTATTGACTACGCCACGCTGGCCAAGAGCTACAGCGTCTGGTCGAGCGGCCCCATCAGTGATCCCGCCGACCTGGAACCGGCACTCAAACGTGCCGTCGATGTGGTGGCCAACGGCGAACCCGCCCTGGTGGATGTGGTGTGCCAGCCCCGCTAGGGAGGAGAGATCATGTTGATTGGAAAACGTCAGACCAGGTTGGTTGTCGGTGTGCTTTTCTTGATCGGAGGTGCTGCCGTAGCGGTGGCTGCCGTCCAGGGAAGTAATCCGGTGGAACAGGGCCGCGAGGAATTCATCGAGCTGGGCTGTTACCAGTGTCATGGTTTTCAGGGGCAGGGTGGGGCCGCTCCCAGGCTTGCCCCCAAGCCCATTGCCCTTGACAACTTCAAAAGGATCGTTCGGCGGCCTCCCAATGTCATGCCCGCCTATTCGCCGGCGGTCGTGAGCGAGGAGCAGTTGGAAAGGATCCATCTCTACCTGGAGTCGATTCCCCAGCCGCCCGATGTATCGAGCCTGCCCTTGCTGTCAGGGGAATAGGGTATCCGAACATCTCCGCTGTGCCCTGAGGGGTGCGGTTCAGTTAGGACCCTAGAAACCATCTGATGGATGTTGCCATAACCATCAATTAATAAATAATAATGACGAGGTGGTTGCTGCTCTTAACATCTTCGATTGAAGCCCTGAAAGGGAATCAGGTCCCATAGAGTTCAATTCGGGAAATACCGACCGAGCGGACCTGTGAGACTGAACTGAAGGTGCTGGACTCAGCTTCAAAATGATTGACAAGGAGTCATGACGCTGTTGTATTATGGGCAAAATCTGTCTCGTAATATTAGATTTTCATGACCAGGGGGAAAGCATGTCAAAATCGACTGTCTGGAGTCTGTGCCTGTTTCTTCTTCTAGGTGGAGTCTCCTTCGCTCAAGAGACCACCGCAATCATCTCGGGAACCGTTACCGATGAATCGGGAGGGATCATTCCCGGTGTTTCGGTGGAGGCCACCAATGTGGACACCGGCATCACGAGAACGGTCACGACCGGTGATGAGGGAAGATATCAGCTTGCCAATCTGTCGGTGGGAAATTATGAGGTCCAGGCTTCTTTGCCCGGCTTTCAAACCGGCGTTCGGGACGGAATCACCCTGACCATCGGCCGGGAAGCCCTGGTGGATTTTGCCCTCAGTGTCGGCGAAATTTCCCAGCGGGTCACGGTCACAGGCGACGCACCGTTGGTGGAAACCACCCGTTCCGTTCTGACCGACCTGGTGGGAAAGCAACAGATTGAAGATCTGCCTTTGAACGGTCGCAGCTACACCCAGCTGGCTCTCCTTCAGCCCGGGGTCACCACGCTGGGCTCTCAGAACTTCAGTTCCATCTCCGGCGGCGGAGCCAAGCTCTCCATGGCAGGAGCTCGATCGACCAACACCTATTTTTATCTGGACGGAACCGAGGTCAAGGATTCCTTCGGCCACACCCCGGGAAGTGCAGCTGGACAGACACTGGGAGTTGACACGATCCGGGAGTTTTCGGTGGTGGTGAGTACCTTCAGCGCCGAGTTCGGAGGTTCTGGCGGCGTGATCAGCAGCGTCACCAAATCGGGGACCAATCAGCTGCACGGTTCCGTTTTTGAGTATCATCGCAACAACGCTCTGGATGCCCGTAACTTTTTTGACCGCGGTGATGCG
>JAZFRU010000362.1:0-2535 GCA_036445815.1 Acidobacteriota bacterium
CACCGGGTGGCCTTGGGACCGTCCGGTCATGGATCGGTCCCCAGGCAAAAGGAGATTTATCAGGAACTGGGCGTTTCCTTTGAGGATTTCACTCCCATCTATTTACCCTTTCGTGACTCTCTACAGGCGTTGGGCGACCGCCGTCTGGATGCCGCTGTCCTTTACATGGCCCCACCCGCACCTGCCTTGATGGAGTTCGGGGTCACCAATCACTTTCGCCTGCTTCCAATCGAACAGGAATATCGGGAGAGGCTGGTGGAAAAATACCCCTATTTTGTCAAGACGACCATTCCCGAAGATGCCTACCAGGCGGGTTCCGATGTCCCCACCATTGCCACTGCCAATGTCATCCTGATTCGTGAGGAAGTGCCCGAAGAGGCGGTTTATCAGATTGCCAAGGCGCTGCTGGAGCATGTAGATGAGTTTCGATCCGGTCATCCCTCTATTCAGGAATTCGAACCGGAAATGGCCGTGTTGGGAAAGGCCGTGCCCTACCATCCGGGAGCCGAAAGATATTATAGAGAGATCGGACTGCTCGAATAGGAGCGGCGCTCGCTTCGCTCGGTCGCTTTTCACGTTTCACGTTTCAGGTTTAACGTTTCACGAGAAGAAGGCCCCCCGATCAAGATGGCAAGTTCAGTGTAGCAACCGCTCTGTGAGCGGCTTCCGGATTCGGCGCGCTGAGGCGCCGCCCACACTCCGGACCCACGTGGAAGGCGCTGGTCGAGGACCAGCGCTTGTCCGCTATCCTTTCGCAGCTGCCTGCATCTGGGCCATGCGTTCCTGCATCTGTCGGGTCAGATGAGGGACCACGCCCACCATTCGCTCAATCAGCATCAACTGGCCGCGGTGGTGCATCTCGTGCTCCTTGACCGAGAGAATCATCTCCAGGCGGCTCTTGGTGGCAGGGTCGGCTCCGTGAGGCATGGTGACGGGCTCGGCCAGGAAGTCCTCGGACAGGCCCTCCACAAACTGGGCCCACTTCTCACCGTTCGTCTTGAGCAATTCAATAATCTCTGCCTTGCTCCTGGATTGGGCCTCTTCAGCGCGCAGCTGCTGCATAAGGGTAGGAAAATCAAATCCCTCCAGCGTGGTCCGTGCCTCGTCGGCATGAATCTTGTACTGGAAAGTGAAGGAGACGGCGATGTGAGTGAGCAATTGAGCGACCGTCTTGGTGTCGGGATGCGTTTGAAAATCGTACTTATCCTCGGGAATGTCCTCGGCCACGGTCAGGGTATTATTTCGCACTGTTCTGAAACTGGCCGCCAGCTCTTTGGCTCCGTAATAATTCATGGGATCTCCTCCAAAAAAAGTGAATCCGTATCATGTAGACATGGTTGACTGTATCGCCGGGAGTATATCAGCTGAATGTCTCTTCGAAGAAATGGGTCATGGCCAGCCACGATCGGCGGTCCGCTGCCGGGTCATAGAGAAGGCCCTTCTCCCGATTGTTGGCGGCCGGATTGGTGAACGAGTGAAAGGTCCCGCCATAGGCGTGTAGTTGCCAGTCGACTCCGGCCTCATTCATTTCTTTTTGAAAGTCCTCGACTCGAGCCCGGGTCAGAGGGTCGTCATATCCGTGGAGGGCCAGCACCTTGCCCTGGATGTTTCCGGCATCTTCCGGATGAGGAGTGTCCAGTTGTCCGTGAAAGCTCACAACGCCGCGTACCTGGGCACCGCTTCGGGCCAACTCCAGCGCGCACATGCCGCCAAAGCAGTATCCCATAGCACCCACTCGATGGGAATCGACCCTCTCCTGGCTGCTCACGGCTTTCAATCCAGCAGTGAGTCGACGCCGCATTTTCAATCGGTCGTTTTCCAACTCATCATGGATTTCGCGAGCATCCTCGATGTTCTCGAAGGCAACGCCCTGCCCGTACACGTCAATGGCAAACCCGACGTATCCCAGTCGAGCGATCTCTTCCGCCTTCTCGCGGGCGAAATCATCCTGTCCCCGGATGGCATGACAGACCACAACAGCGGGTCGCCGTTCGGCTGTGGAGTGGTCATAAACGAGATGACCTTTCATCTCGAGTTCTTCATCCCGATAAGTGAGTGTTTCTGATTGCAAAGTGCTCCTTTTCGTCCCGGCTGGTTTGGGAATTGATCTGGAATGGGATTCTATGTCGGAGGAGAATAGGCGTCAAACGGCCGGTTGGAGCCTCCGCTCCTTCAGTTGAACCACCCCATGGAGTTGCCGAGACACGGCAACTGCCTTGTCAGTCACCTTGAACCCAGTTACCACAGAT
Organism: Acidobacteriota bacterium; assembly: GCA_036445815.1. GTDB lineage: Bacteria > Acidobacteriota > UBA6911 > RPQK01 > JADFOI01 > JAPYTY01. The sequence goes on from JAZFRU010000362.1 coordinate 2,250, forward strand.
TTCTTTGTTGGTCGTCGGCAGGTGATCCATGTAGACTGAACCGATCAGCATCGGCTTGAGCTGTCCCTTGATCTGGAAGCCGAAGTGTCCCACTCTCGCTGAAGACTGACACGCGCAGGAGCACAGATGCGAAAACTCACCAGTGAACGGGTGGCTGAAAGGGCGCAACTCAGAACCACTCCATGTCCCCGCGGGCCCCGCGCGATCAAGCTTCTGTGGCTTCTGATTCCATTTACAACGGGGGCCCTCACTATCGATCAACAGTCTGTCCTGGCTCAGAATCAGC
>JAZFRU010000363.1:0-16484 GCA_036445815.1 Acidobacteriota bacterium
CCAGGATCTTTTGCATCTCTGCCCTATAAAGTTCTTTGTCGCACTGGGCTCGGGGGGCTTGAACGGCGGGTCCCCTGCTGCGGTTCAAGAGGCGGAACTGTATGGCCGTCCGGTCGGTCACCTGGGCCATGACACCCCCAAGCGCGTCGATCTCTCTGACCAGATGACCCTTGGCGATGCCGCCCACCGATGGGTTGCAGGACATCTGGGCGACCATGTGCCGGTTGAGAGTTAACAGTCCAGTCTTGGCTCCCAGACGGGCGGCTGCCACGGCCGCCTCACACCCGGCATGTCCTCCACCGATCACGATCACATCGTAGCGTTGGGCACTCATGACGGAAGATTATAAACCAACCTGACCGCGGAGACCTGAACCTGCTCTGGGATGAAAGCGCTTCTGTCCGGCATTTATCGTTCCGATCCACTCTGTCAAGGCTCGACCGTTCGCAGCCAACAGGGGCGGGCCAGTGGTTAGGGGCTAGTGGTCAAGAATCTATACGTTATAATGCCCGCATGATTTTCCGTAAGAAGAAGCGCTTGACAGAAATGGTTGACTGCGCCGGCTGAGCGTCCAAGCTGGCGCCGGAGGCGCTGGCGAAGGCTCTGTCGGGGCTGCAGGTTTATCACGATCCGAATGTGCTGGTGGGCTATGACCAGGCCGACGATGGAGGGGTGTACCGGCTGGATGAGGAACGCGCCCTGGTGCAGACGGTGGATTTCTTTACGCCCATCGTCGATGACCCCTATATCTACGGCCAGATCGCAGCAGCCAATGCCCTGAGCGATATTTACGCGATGGGGGGTACGCCCCGATTTGCTCTCTCCATCGTCGGGTTCCCCGAGGATCGTTTGGGGGGAGAGATCCTGCACGATATTCTGCGTGGCGGCACCGACAAGATGGCAGAGGCCAAAGTGGCAGTCATCGGAGGCCACTCCGTTCAGGACAAGGAGATCAAGTTTGGGTACTGTGTGACCGGCCTGGTGGCCACTCAGAAAATCTACAGCAACGCTGGCCTTCGGGCCGGCGATGCGTTACTTCTGACAAAGCCGCTGGGCACCGGGATCATTGCCACCGGGGTCAAGTTTGACAAGGCCTCTCCGGCCGTGGCGGAAGGGGCCATTCATTGGATGTCTCAACTCAATGCCGTTGCCCTGGAGCAGCTGCAAAAGTTTCCGGTGCATTCCATCACGGATGTCACCGGGTTCGGGCTTCTGGGGCACGCCTGGGAGATGGCGACTGCCAGTGGTGTGACGCTGGTCTTTCAGGCGGCCTCTTTGCCCGTCATGGAAGGCGCAGAGGAACTGGCCAGCCAGGGAATGCTGCCGGGGGGCATCGAATCCAACCGCAAGTATGTGGGCGAGGATGTCGCCTGGAGAGACACCGCTGACTTTCACCAACAGATCATGCTCGATCCCCAGACTTCAGGGGGGCTCCTGATCAGCCTGCCCGAGAAGGAAGCCGAAAGCTTGTCAGCAGAATTGCGGGCTGCCGGAGTGTTGGGGGAGCGCATCGGTACGGTCGTAGATCTGCAGGACACCCACATCCAGGTAAGCTAGAGCCAGCGGGTGCAGTAGGTTTGAAATACCGGGGTCAAATGCTTCGGTTCGAGCCTGGGCAGCTTGACCCGGCTGGCAGATTTCACTCGGGGGTTATCTTGAGTGATTTCAAGAATTTCTCGTCGTGAGTCGTCAGTTCGAGCTGAATGGCGGGAAGTTGCTTTTGGGCCGAAGAAGACTCGTCTCTTCGGTTGAAGCCGATGGTTGCCTCAATGATCAAGAAGACGTCGTACCCAACGTCGCGGATCGATTGAATGGCGGCGTTGATCTGAGGAGATTCCGTCAGAGACCCATTGATGGCAGTCTCCAATTTTTTGCGGTGTTCCTTGAGCTCGTGACCCTCCATTTGAATCGGATCCTTTTCCTCTGCTACTATCCCCAATCACCCCTAAAATCATGATACCAAACTCCAACTTGATGTAAAGTGGAAATCAGCTACCCCACCAGCCAGTCGAAGGGACCGCACAAGAAGGTCGTCTATCGTCCGGCCGATGTCGAATTCCTGGACTACCAGACCGATCTGGGGGATCCAGGCCAGTACCCCTTCACCCGCGGACCCTATCCAGAGATGTATCGCTCCAAACTTTGGACGATGAGGCAATATGCGGGATATGCCACCGCCCAGGAGTCCAATCAACGCTATCGATACTTGCTCTCTCAGGGCACCACGGGGCTCTCGGTTGCCTTTGACTTGCCCACCCAGTTGGGGCTCAACTCGGATCATCCGTTGGCGTCCGGAGAGGTGGGAAGGGTAGGAGTGGCCATCGACAGCCTGGAAGACATGGAGCGACTGTTTGAGGGCATCCCCTTGGCTGACGTTTCGACCTCCATGACCATCAACGCCACAGCGTCTATCTTGCTGGCCATGTATCTGGTGACGGCCGGTCGGCAGGGAGTGGACAAGGAAAAACTGAGGGGCACGGTGCAAAACGATATCCTCAAGGAATACATCGCTCGAGGGACATACATCTATCCGCCCCGGGCGTCCCTGCGAATCGCCACCGACATGATCGCTTTTTGCAGCAGGGAACTCCCTCGCTGGAACCCCATCTCCATCAGCGGATATCATATTCGTGAAGCCGGGTGCAGGGCAGCTCAGGAAATAGCCTTCACTCTGGCCAACGGAGAAACCTATGTGAAGGCTGCCACCGAAGTGGGTCTGGAGATCGATGATTTCGCATCCGGGCTGTCCTTTTTCTTCAGTGCCTACAACGATATCTTTGTGGAAGTCGCCAAGTTTCGAGCGGCCCGCCGAATGTGGGCGAGATTGATGAAAGAGCGCCTGGGAGCGCGGAACCCAAGGTCCTGGATTTTGCGTTTTCACGCCCAAACGGCCGGTGTCACTCTCAGCGCCAGGAACCCTGAAAATAACATCGTGCGGGTTTCCCTGCAGGCACTTGCCGCCGTGCTTGGAGGGGCCCAGTCATTGCACACCAATGCCCAGGATGAGGCGCTGGCTCTTCCCACCGAACAGGCGGCATTGCTCGCCTTGAGAACTCAGCAGATCCTGGCCCATGAAAGTGGAATCACCCAGGTTGCAGATCCTCTGGGAGGAAGCTGGTATGTTGAAAAACTGACCCAGGACCTGGAAGAGGAGGCCGAGGCGTATATGGAGAAAATCCGCTCACTGGGAGGAATGCTGCAGGCCGTCGAGCAGGGCTATGTGCAGCGGGAAGTCCAGGAAGCCGCTTACCAGGAACAACTGCGTCAGGAATCAGGTGAGCAGGTAGTGGTGGGCGTGAACCGTTTCGAGAGCGAAGAAAGCGCTCCGATCGAAATCCTTCGAGTTGAAGCGGAAGTCGAACAGAGGCAAGTTGAGAAATTGAAAGACTTGCGCCGTCGCCGTGACAGCGGGCTGACCCGACAATCCCTGGAGGAAGTTCGCCGAGTTGCGGGAAGCTCTCAAAATCTGATGCCGGCACTAATCCAGGCCGTCCAGGATCAGGCTACTGTCGGGGAAATGGCCGATGCCATGCGGGATGTGTTTGGAGAGCATCAGGAAAGCGTTGTCGTGTGAAGCGATGCTGACATACGAAGAAGCCCTCCAGGAGCTGTTGGCCAATATCCCGAAGTCGACCTCCGTCCGAGTGCCGCTGCGCGAGGCTCTTGGGCGGGTTCTGGCTGCACCTGTTGTGGCCGATATGGATCTTCCTCCCTTCAGAAAGTCCTTTGTTGATGGATTTGCTGTTCGCAGCCAGGATGCGGCCCGGGCCCCCGTGAAGCTCAAGGTTGTAGGGATCATTGCCGCAGGAGATTCAAATCAGCCCCAGATCGAGAGCGGCCAGGCCGCCCAAATCATGACCGGTGCTGCTGTCCCTCCAGGCGCCGACGCGGTACAAATGGTCGAAAAAACCGAGCAAGTCAGTAACGGCGAGGTGGCGCTTCTGGAGCCGGTCAGGCCGGCAGAAAACGTGGCAGCCCAGGGCCGCGAAGTGCAGACCGGAGAAACGGTGCTGGAGCAGGGCAGGGTCGTTGGGCCCGCGGCCCTGGGGGTGCTGGCCACCTTCGGCCAGGCCCAGGTGGAGATTTACGCGGCCCCTCGGGTGGCCGTGATTCCAACCGGTGACGAGCTTGTCGAAGTGGAGCAAGAGCCGGAATTCGGGCAAATCCGCAACTCCAACGCCTACGTCCTGTGGGCACAATGCCGAAAGATGGGACTGGAAGCAACGGTTTTCCCCCCGGTTCCCGATGATCCCGAGCAAGTCCAGCACACCGTCCGAGAGGCCTTGACTTACGATCTTGCGATTTTCACTGGCGGCGTTTCGATGGGCGAATATGACTACCTTCCCCGGGTTCTGGCCGATGAAGGAGTTTCTCTTTTCTTTCACAAAGCGGCGATCAAGCCCGGCAAGCCGATTCTGGCGTGCAGGAAAGGCAACCATATGATCTTTGGGCTCCCGGGGAATCCGGTTTCGGCATACGTGACCTTTGAGTTGTTCGTCCGACCTGCGATTCGCAGCTGGATGGGTTTCAAGAGGCGATCCTTGCAGAAAGTGTCCGGAGAGTTGACTGCCGATACCAAGCAGAAGCCTGGCCGCAAGTTCTTCAAGCAAGCAATGACCGTCTGGACGGAGGGTCGATTCACGGTTCGACCCATCGAGACGCAAGGCTCCGCCGACCTGGTCGCATTTTCCGAGGCCAACTCCCTGTTGATCCTGGAGCCGTCGGTGACACTTCTGAAGGCCGGCCAACAAGTAGAGGCTCTATTGTTAAACCATAACGGGGACGATGAATCATGAATAGGAAATTGACTCACCTGGACGATCATGGAAATGCCAGGATGGTGGATATCTCAGAGAAGCAGGCGGTCCGGAGGACGGCTCGCGCTGAAGGCAGCGTAAAGCTGTCCGCCGGGACCGGTCAGTTGATCCTGGAGAAGGGGCTTCCCAAGGGAAATCCGTTTGAAGTTGCCCGGCTGGCGGGGATCCAAGCGGCCAAGCAGGCCAGTCGCCTCATTCCCCTTTGTCATGACCTGAGCCTGGACTTTGTCGACGTCCAGATTGAACTGGATGAAAACGACTTGGTGATTACCAGCCGGGTTAGCTGCCGCTGGGCTACGGGTGTGGAGATGGAGGCGCTGACGGCGGTCGCTGTGGCGGCGCTGACGGTATACGACATGTGTAAGGCGGTAGACAAGGGAATGATTATCGGGGGTATCCGATTGGTGGAGAAAACCAAGGGGAATGTCGACCCCTGACCCTGTGCCTTGCGTCGAACCGGCGAAATTAATTCTTGGGCCCGCTGACCTGCGATATAATCACGAGTGTGGCAAATGTTGCGTTCAGGGCAGCCTCCTTCATCACAATCCTGTTTGGTTTTCTCCTGGTGTCGTCGTTGTCGGCAAGCGGCCAACAGGAGGATGAAGGCTTTCGAATTGGCGTTGCCGTGGATCAGGTTTTCCTCTCCGTTAATGCTCGTTCGATAACCGGCGGTTTTGTAGGAGGTTTAACCAAAGAGCATCTCCACGTGTACGAGGATGGCGTCCAGCAAGAAATTGTCAACTTTTATCAAGAGGGAGTGCCGGTCCATGTTGCCCTGTTAATCGACATCAGCGGCAGTGCCCGAGAATCCCAGGGGGAAATCCGTAAGGCCGCCCTGGGGTTTGCCCAAAGCCTGAGCCAGGAAGACCAGGTGGCAGTCATTACCTTCAACGATGCCCCTCGGCTCATTCTGAACTGGACCAACGACATCGAAAAAATCGAATTGGCCCTCCAAAGCACCTATGCCAAGGGGTTCACCCGCTTCAACGACGCCCTCTATGTCACCTTTGATGACCTTTTCAAGGACGTTGATGGAAAAACGGCGGTCATCGTACTCACCGACGGAATCGACACCGACAGCATGGTGGACTCGGCCGAGGCAATGGATCTGGCGATCCGTTCGGAGGCGACGGTTTATGTGGTCTCCAAGCTGAAGGAATATTGGGCCGGGGCCATCGCAGCACGAATGGAATTCCATAAACGCAACCAGATCATCCCTCGATCCCTGACCGATTCCTTTATTCTGGACGCCGAAAGATTTCTTTCGAACCTGGCTCGACAAACCGGCGGAAAGGTCTTGAACGCTGAAACCTTTGGAAACTTGAGCGACGTCTATAGCCAGGTGGCAGAGGAACTCAAAAACCAGTATTACATCTCCTACATCCCTTCCAACATATCCAAAGACGGAAGGTGGCGCTCCATTGACATACGCTCTCGCCAAACGGGAGCGATCCTCAGCACCCGCCCTGGATACTATGCCCCTGGCGGTGGAAATTGAATGGCCACCCCACCCCCTGAGCCGGGATGATGCGTTCGTAGCCTGTCGTTCCCGCATTCGACCTTACCCCAACCAAGTGAAGCAGGAATGCCTTTATTGGCGCCCGGAGCGCCTCCTCGACAGCCCTATTTGATCAAATAGTACCAATTTGGTACTATTAGCTTGAGCGGAGATGAAACCATGATTCGAATGAGCAAAGAGGCCGATTACGGGATTCTATTGTTGGCGCATTTTTCGCATCAACAGCAAGGGAGAAAGCACAGCGCTCGAGAAGTGGCCCAGGATAACGGATTGCCGCTGCCCATGGTGAGAAAAGTGCTGAAGATCCTGGCCCGTGAGGGTCTGCTGATTTCCCATCGAGGCGCCAGGGGCGGCTACAGTCTGGTCCGGCTAGGCCAAAGAATAACGGTCGCCGAGATCATCAAGGCGGTGGAAGGGCCGCTTGCCATGACCGAGTGCGTGGAGGCCCCGGGGGAATGCCGCCTGGAATCGACCTGTCAGCTAAAAACGGCCTGGCAGAGGATCAATGACACCGTGCTCCAGGCCCTGGGCCGGATGACTCTTTCGGATCTCACCGATCCCCCGCCTGGAGAGGGGCAACCCTTTGGCGGAAGCGATTCCGGGTTGGTGAGGATCCAGTAGCACTTGACCAAAGCAGGAGAAAATTTAATGCCCACGGATACAGAAAGAATTCAGGATCTTTCAGAGCAGGAATACAAGTACGGATTTTATACCGATGTCGAAGCCGATGAGGTGCCCCCGGGGTTGAACGAGGGAATCATTCGCTTTATCTCGGCCAAGAAAAAGGAACCGGAATTCTTGCTTGAATGGAGACTCAAGGCCTACCGGCACTGGCTCACCCTATCGGAGCCCAAATGGCCTAACGTTGATTATCCAGCCATTGACTTTCAGGACATCATCTATTATTCCGCACCCAAGAAAATGGAGGATGGCCCCAAGAGCCTCGACGAAGTAGACCCCAAACTCCTTGAGACATACAAGAAGCTGGGCATTCCATTGGAGGAGCAGGGACTTCTGGCCGGCGTGGCGGTGGATGCCGTTTTTGACAGTGTCTCGGTGGCCACCACCTTCAAGGCACAGCTGGGCGAACTGGGCATAATCTTCTGCTCCTTTTCGGAAGCGGTACGGGAGCATCCTGAGTTGGTCCAAAAGTATGTGGGTTCGGTGGTGCCGTACACGGATAATTTCTATGCGGCATTGAATTCCGCTGTCTTCAGCGACGGCTCCTTTTGTTACATCCCCGAGGGTGTGCGCTGCCCCATGGAATTGTCCACCTATTTTCGGATCAATGCCAGAAATACGGGCCAGTTCGAGCGCACCTTAATCATCGCGGAAAAGGGGAGCTACGTGAGCTACCTGGAAGGGTGCACGGCGCCCATGCGAGACGAGAATCAGCTTCATGCGGCCGTGGTCGAGCTGGTGGCCCATGAGGATGCGCAAATCAAGTATTCCACTATCCAGAACTGGTATCCGGGCAATGACGAAGGAAAGGGCGGCATCTATAACTTCGTCACCAAGCGAGGAAAGTGCGCGGGAGCCCGTTCCAGGATTTCCTGGACCCAGGTGGAGACGGGTTCTGCCATCACCTGGAAATACCCGAGCGTTCTTTTGTTGGGCGACGACTCGATAGGTGAGTTCTATTCGGTTGCGTTGACCAAGAAAAGACAGCAGGCGGACACAGGAACCAAGATGATTCATGTCGGCAAGAACACCCGAAGCAATGTGGTCTCCAAGGGGATTTCGGCGGGTCATGGCCAGAACACCTATCGAGGACTGATCAAGATAAATAAAAGCGCCACGGGCGCTCGAAACTACACCCAGTGCGATTCGATGCTGATTGGCGACCAGTGCGGGGCGCACACTTTTCCCTACATAGAAATCAAAAACAGCACGGCCCACATGGAGCATGAAGCGTCGACTTCAAAAATTGGAGAAGATCAGATGTTCTATTGTCAGAGTCGTGGCCTTTCGGCCGAAGATGCCGTCTCCATGATCGTCAGCGGATTTTGCAAGGAAGTTCTCAAGGAGCTCCCCATGGAATTTGCGGTGGAGGCGGATCGGTTGCTAAGCGTGAACCTTGAAGGAAGCGTTGGTTGAAGCAGATCGATCAGAATGCTGCCTGGCCGGAGAAAAGAGAATCACAATGTTGAAAATAAAAAACCTGTGTGTGGAAGCCGAGGGCAAGAAGATCCTGCGCGGGGTCAATCTGAGCGTCAAGGCCGGTGAAGTGCATTCCATTATGGGGCCCAATGGCTCCGGGAAAACCACCCTGGCGCAAGTTCTTGCCGGCCGAGACTCATACCAAATCACCGCCGGGGAGGTGATCTACCAGGGGCAGGATTTACTGGAAATGGCCCCGGAAGATCGTGCCCGGAAGGGAGTCTTTCTGGCCTTTCAGTACCCGGTGGAAATCCCTGGTGTCAGCAACACCTATTTCTTGAGAGCAGCCCTCAATGCCGTCCGGAAAGATCGCGGAGAAGAAGAAGTCAGCGCCTTCGATTTTCTGGGACAGGTGAGGGAGAAACTGGCCCTGTTGGAAATGGACGAGAGCCTGATCAGCCGGCCGGTCAATGTCGGTTTTTCCGGGGGCGAAAAAAAGCGCAACGAGGTCTTTCAAATGGCGGTTCTGGAGCCCCACCTGGCCATCCTGGATGAGACCGACTCGGGGCTGGATATTGACGCCCTGAAAATCGTGGCTGAAGGAGTCAACAAGTTGCGCAGTGAGAATCGAGCCTTCATCGTGGTGACGCACTACCAGCGCCTGCTCAGCTATATCGTTCCCGATTACGTCCATGTTCTCTCCGAGGGTCGAATCGTCCGGACTGGTGATAGCAGCCTGGCTCTGGAGTTGGAAGAGAAAGGCTACTCGTGGCTGGCGGCACCGAAACCTGAGTCCGTGGCGACTGGAGAAGCAGGGTGATGGTCTCGAAAAGTCTAGCCCACTATTCTGCAAGCTTTGCCTGCCTTCAGAATCCGAAGGAGCCTCAATGGCTCCAGGCTATCCGCAATGAGGCCATGGAGCAGTTTTCGAAATTGGGATTCCCCACCTCTCGGCAGGAGGAGTGGAAGTACACAAAAGTGGATTTCACCCGAAAATTGGCCTTTGATCATGCCCCTTCCCAGCTCAATGGGGTGACGGCTGACCAGCTGAATCAGGTGACTTTCGGCAACTTCCAGTGCCCGCGGCTCGTTTTCGTCAACGGCCATTATTCTGAAACGCTTTCCTCGCTTCAGGATTTACCCCCCCAGGTTCAAGTTCGTAGCCTCGCGGAAGCTCTCCGGGAGAATCCTGAACAAATCAAGCCTCATCTGGCTCGACATGCCGGTTACCAGGATCACGCCTTTGTGGCACTCAACACGGCTTTTATTCAGGATGGCGCCTTCGTGCACATTCCTGAGGGAGCCAGGATCGAGGAACCGATCCACCTGCTGTTTGTTTCGACGTCTCTTGACAAGGTGACCGCCTGCCACCCCCGAAATTTGATTGTGGTGGATGAAAACAGCCAGGCCACCATTCTGGAGAGCTATGTCGGCCTCGATCAGCAGCCCTACTTCACCAACTTGGTGACCGAGGTCGTGATGGGGAAAAACGCCAATCTCGACCACTATAAGCTGAAGCGGGAAAGCGACCAGGCTTTTCACGTCGGCACTTTACAGATTCACCAGGATCGCAGCAGCCACCTGAGAACCTTCGATGTGACACTGGGCGGAGCGCTTACCCGAAATGAGGTTAACGCCCGATTGGATGGCGAAGGCGCGGAATGTGCCCTGGACGGTCTCTATTTGGTCTCAGGAGGTCAACATGTGGACAATCATACCCGGCTCGAGCATGCCAAGCCCCACTGCGCCAGTCGTGAGGTCTACAGGGGGATTCTGGATGATCGCGCCACGGGGGTTTTCCATGGGCGGATCGTGGTTCAGCCCGATGCCCAGAAGACCGACTCCAAGCAGACCAATAACAACCTTCTGCTGTCTGATGATGCGACGATCAACACCAAGCCTCAGCTTGAAATCTATGCGGATGACGTGAAGTGTACTCACGGCGCCACGGTCGGCCAGCTGGATGAGAATGCACTGTTTTATCTCCGCTCTCGGGGAATTGATGCCACCACGGCCCGCAGTCTGCTCATCTATGCATTTGCCAGTCAGGTCACCGAAGAGATCCGCGTGGAATCGGTTCGCTCGCAGGTGGACGACCACCTGTTTGGCTGGCTGCCTCAGGGGCGGCTGATCAGGGAGGCCATTTAACGTGAGCGCCAGTCAGCCGATGACGGGTGTCGATCAGTCTCAGGGCCGGGAGCGCAGGCTGAATGTGGAAGAAGTCCGTCAGGATTTTCCCATTCTCAGCCAGCAGGTCAATGGCAAGCCTCTGGTCTATCTGGACAACGCGGCAACCGCTCAAAAGCCCCGGTCGGTCATCGATGCCATCACCCACTACTACGAATCTTATAATTCCAACATTCATCGCGGTGTCCATCATTTGAGCCAAAAGGCAACGGAGGCCTATGAGCAGGCCAGAGTGAAGGCGCAACGCTTGCTCAATGCGTCCGAATCGCGCGAAATTATTTTCGTGAGGAGCACGACCGAGGCCATCAATCTGGTGGCCCAAACCTATGGCCGAAAACACCTCCGTCCAGGTGATGAAGTCGTTGTTTCTGCCATGGAGCACCATTCCAATATCGTTCCCTGGCAGCAGCTGTGCCAGGAGAAAGAGGCCAAGCTGCGCGTCATTCCTATCAACGACAAGGGCGAGCTCCTCCTGGAAGAGTACGAAAACCTTCTCAATGAGCGAACTCGAGTTGTGGCCGTGACCCACATCTCCAACGCCCTGGGGACCATCAATCCGATTGAGCAAATAATCGAGCAGGCTCACCGCTACGACGCAGCGGTTCTCATCGACGGCGCTCAGGGAGCCCCCCATCTGACGTTGGATGTGCAGGCCCTGGACTGTGAGTTTTATGCCTTTTCCGGCCACAAATTTTACGGCCCGACGGGAGTGGGAATTCTCTACGGAAAGGGAGCGCTCCTTGACTCCTTGCCCCCTTACCAGGGGGGAGGGGAAATGATTCTTTCGGTGTCTTTTGAAAAGACCACATACAATGTGGTGCCTCACCGATTCGAAGCCGGGACACCGAATATTGCTGGAGGAATCGCATTAGGTGCCGCGATCGACTATGTGAACCAGCTTGGACTCGAGAACATCAAGGACTATGAAGATGAACTGTTTCGCTATGCCACTGAAAGGCTGTCCAGGTTTCCCGAGCTGAAAATTATCGGGACGGCCGAGGACAAAGCCAGCATCCTCTCTTTTGTATTGAAGGATATCCACGCTCATGATGTAGGCACCATTTTGGATCAGGAAGGGGTTGCCGTCCGGACCGGCCATCATTGCGCCCAGCCGGTAATGGACCGTTTCGAGGTCCCTGCAACCTCGCGAGCCTCGATTGCTTTTTACAACACCAGAGAAGAAATTGATGTTCTGGCACAAGGAATTCAAAAGGTCTTAGAGGTGTTCAAGTAATGTCATTTCTGAAGGATCTTTACCAGGAAGTCATCCTGGATCACAGCAAGAGCCCACGAAACTTCAGCGAGCTCTCCGATGCCAACCGAACGGCCGACGGATACAACCCTCTGTGCGGCGATAAGGTGACGGTGTTTCTGAAGCTGAAGGACGATGTCGTCGAAGACGTCAGTTTCACGGGTGCCGGTTGCGCTATCTCAACGGCCTCCGCCTCTTTAATGACCCAGTCCGTGAAGGGGAAGACTCTGCTCGAAGCGAAGGAGTTGTTCCGACGTTTCCAGGACCTGGTGACGTCTGGTACGGCTGAAGGGGCCGAGCTGGGAGAACTGGAGGCCTTTCTCGGAGTCAGCCAATTCCCGGTGCGCGTCAAATGCGCAACGCTGGTATGGCACACCATGCAGGCGGCCCTGAAGAATGGGGAGGAAAGCGTCTCCACGGAGTAGTTCGACCCGTATCCCTTATCCTCCCGGCGCCACCATTTTTTAAAGGAAGTGAATCCATGGAAGACGAAGCGATTTCCCAGCCAACAGAGAATTCGGATACTCCCATCAGCGCCGACCAGATTCGCGAGAAGGTCATTGAAGTCCTGAAGGGTGTTTACGATCCGGAGATTCCCGTCGACATCTATGAATTGGGACTCATTTACGACATCGAGGTTACCAGCTCCCGGGCGGTTGAGTTGAAAATGACTCTGACTTCACCGATGTGCCCGGTTGCCGAATCATTGCCCCCGGAAGTGGAATCCAAAATTCGCGCCCTTCCCGAAGTTGCATCCGTCAATGTTGAACTGGTCTGGGATCCGCCCTGGAGCATGGAAAAGATGTCGGAAGCCGCCAAGCTGCAGCTGGGAATGCTCTGATTCGGCTGGGTCTTCACCACCAAGACACGGGAAGAGAGCCACCACAGAGGCACAGAGACACAGAGAAGATAATTCTTTTCTTTTTCTTGACCCGCATTTCTCACGCCTCCTCTACTGCATCGGCGCTATGATCTGTCCTGACGGTGTTGCACTCCCTCGACCTCCTCAACGCACCCTACAGTACGTTTGCGGGGGGCTCGGTCGCGCGCCTTGTCAGGACGGCCCTCCCACCGCTTCGTGACGAGAAGGTGTGAGAAATGCGGGCTAACTCTCCAAACCCAGCCAGAACCGTAGGGCCCCGTGTGCCCCTGCACTTTTTATGGGCACGAAGGCGCGGGTAGGGTAAAAAACCGAAACCAAAGCTCCGCTGAGCCATCTCTGCTAATATAGAATGCCTGCCGGAATGGTCCCCGGTGAGGAAAAATTAGGCGAACTCGACCCTTAACAAGGAGAAGAAGCGTGAATATCGATTCCAAAGAACTCAGAGATGAACGCCTCAGACACCCCAATGAAGCGATCCGTGAGTCGGGTTCCTCCCCGGCACGTTCCACAACCAGCCTGTTAGTGATTTCTGTGATCGCTCTTATTTTGGGCCTCGGTCTGGCGTTTGGTCTTTACACCTTCAACCAGAAGTTTGAGGCACGGGAAATTGAACTCAACGACCTGTTGGCGCAGTTAAACACCCAGATGGTCCTGGTGGGCCAGCAACTGGAAGAGGGAAACCAGCATCGAGGCGTCCTTGAGACTGACCTGGAAACGGTACAGCAGCGAGTCGGAGTGACCCAGGGTGAAATAAAAAAGGCGCGGGAGCAAGCCGAAGAAATGCGCCAGGAACAGCAGGAGAGCGTGGAGATGTTGAATCGGCAGCTGGTGACCAAGGCAGAGTCCGACCAGGTCGAATCCCTGGGAGAGAAGACGGACACACGGTTCGTCCAAGTCGGTGAACAGATTATAGGAGTTGAGGAGCAGGTTGCGGCAAGCCGAGAGGAGCTCGAGGAGACTTGGCAGGAATTGTCTTCGTTGGGACTTCTTCTGACGGAGCAAGGGAAACTGATCGCAACCACAGGTGACGCACTCGAGGAACTGAGACAAAAGGGAGAAAGAGACTACCTTCCCTTTGATGCCCGAAGGAAGCAGAAGATCAGCGTTGCGAATATCGTCATTGAACTCAGGAAGGCCGACTACAAGAAACATCGCGCCGACTTGAGACTGTTTTACGACGACAAACGAGTCGACAGAAAACAGGTCTACACCAATACCCCCCTGACTTTCTATGTAGGCGCTGATCGGGTGCCCTATGAGTTGGTGATCAATCAGGTCGTCAAGGATCAAATTTCAGGCTATATCAGTGCCCCCCTGGGAAAATTGACAACCTCTCAGGGGCTGCGACGTCCAACTGATTAAGCCGTAGTTTCGTTTGAGGTCAGCTCAAAAAAACCAATCCATTTCAACTTATGTGTGGGATTCTCGCTTATCTGGGTAAAGAGCCGGCACTGCCGATCTTGCTGGAAGGGTTGAGGCGCCTGGAGTACAGGGGGTATGACTCCAGCGGATTGGCAATCCTGGAAGACTCGCAAGTTCTCTGCCACAAGGCGGCGGGCAAGATCAAAGCCCTGGAAGATCAGCTGGTGGGTGTTGAATGCCCAGGCCGTGCAGGCATCGCACACACTCGCTGGGCCACCCACGGCCCGCCTTCCGAAGCCAACGCCCATCCCCATGGAGACTGCCGTGGGAGGATCTACGTGGTTCATAACGGCATCATCGAGAACCACCAGGCCCTGAAAGATCAGCTGGTCGCTCGCGGACACCAGTTCAAATCTGAAACCGACACCGAAGTACTGGCCCATCTTATCGAGGAATACCATCAAGAGGGGTTTCTGCAGGCCGTCAAAGAAGCGCTTCTTCTGGTCGAGGGAACCTATGGACTCGCGGTTCTGTCTGCTGACCATCCAGGAAAAATTGTATTGGCCGTGAAAGGCAGCCCCCTGATTCTGGGCATCGGAGACAAGGGCATCTGGGCGGCATCTGATGTGTCTGCTCTGGTCAGCCACACCCGGGAGGTCGTCTACCTGCACGACGATGATCTGGTTCTGATCGGTGCCGACGGGTATCAAGTCAGCAATGTGAATTACCAGGAGGTCGCCCGTCCCAGGAGCACTGTCGATTGGGACATCACATCGGCCGAGAAGCAGGGCTTCCCCCACTTTATGCTCAAGGAGATCCACGAGCAACCCCAGGCGGTGAGAAATGCCATGAGAGGCCGATTGCTGCCAGGGGAAGGGGTTTCCCGGCTGGGTGGCCTGCGGGACGTCTGGGAGCAGATTCTCGGCATGGAACGTCTTTTCATCGTTTCTTGCGGCACTTCCTACTATGCAGGGTTGTTGGGGCGTTATGTTATCGAGGATTCAACTGACATCGCGGTGGAGGTGGATCTGGCTTCAGAATTCCGCTATCGAAAGCTGAACTTCAAGGAAGGGACCGTGGTTTTAGCCATCAGCCAATCGGGTGAGACAGCCGATACTCTGGTGGCCATACGTGAAGCACGTCGCAAGGGAGCCCTGGTTTTGGGGCTGGTCAATGTCGTGGGGAGCACCATTGCTCGTGAAACCGATGCGGGTGTCTACAACCACGCCGGCCCCGAGGTGGGCGTGGCTTCAACCAAGGCATTCATTTCCCAGCTCAGCATTCTTTACCTGATCGCCCTTTCCCTGGCCCGCCATCAGACGCTCTCCTTGACCGAAGGCCAGGCCCTGGTGAATGAACTGGATTCGATTCCAGACAAGATACAACAAATTCTGGATAACGCCTCTCATATCGAGAACATCGCTCGGCGTTTCAGCCAGTACAAGAATTTTCTCTATTTAGGACGTCGGTTCAATTACCCCGTAGCTCTGGAAGGGGCATTGAAGCTCAAGGAGATCTCCTATCTCCACGCAGAGGGCTATGCCGCAGGGGAGATGAAGCATGGTCCCATTGCCTTGATCGACCAGAACTTCCCCTCGGTATGCCTGGCTCCTCGTGACAGCTCCTATGAAAAGATGCTCAGCAACATCCAGGAAATCAAGGCCAGAAACGGACCGGTCATCGCGGTGGGGACCGAAGGAGATCGGGAACTATCCAAGATATGCGACGAAGTGATTGAAGTCCCTGTCACCCATGAGGCCTTGCTGCCGTTGTTGACCACGGTTCCGATGCAGTTGCTGGCCTACTACATCGCCAAGGAAAATGGCTGCGACATCGATCAGCCGCGAAATCTCGCCAAGTCCGTGACCGTCGAGTAGAGATCCCTCGGGTAGGACGGAGCCTCCGCGATTCCGGGGAAGCCTATTTCGTTATTAATTCGGTGACAAGGAGGTCCAGTTTCACCGTATGGTCCTCGAGGTCTGCTTTGATGTCAATGACTTGCTGGACTTCCGCCTTCAGGCGCTGGGTCAACGATCCGATCATTCCAACCGCCAGAATAACAAAGCTGGCCCAGGCCAGAAGCACGACATCCAGGCTGGTTTGGGTGAGGCTGGGGAGGATGGAACCTGGAAAGTGGTAAATGGCAATCGCGACCAGCAGGGTCATGAGGACTCCTCCCAGGATCGCAAGGCGCCTCTCCAGATAATAGGCTCCCAGTAATAGAGCAATAAAAAAGAAACTAAAAACAACCAGTTTGTCCAGAAGGAGATAGTTAATGCCTGGAACCGCCACCAGAATCAACAAGGCGAAGGTTGCTCCCGAACGTTTTTTCAAAAGACTGCTTAGGAAGCCCATGTCCAATCA
>JAZFRU010000364.1:0-2102 GCA_036445815.1 Acidobacteriota bacterium
TTGGGAATCCTGAGGGTGGCCATGAAGTTCTTGACGCTATCCTGAAACAGTTGACCCGTGCGGATAACGGCCGTTTGGCCTTCCAGTACAAAAGGATATCCGGCGGCATCGATGAGTTCTACGCCACTCGGGAGATCGATTCGCATCTCGGAAGCATCGGCGTAAAGATCGCGTGAATCCGACAACTCCTTGGCCAGAATGGTGCCGAGAGATTCCAGATGCTCCAGATAACTAAAGCTACCCATGCCGTGATCGGCCAGGGAGGCCATCAGAGTTTCGTTGAAACCCAATCCCATGCCGATGGTGGAGACGACTGCCCCCTGGTTGGAAATTCGTCTCACCATGGCTCCCAGTTCCGAGGGTTCCACGATGCCGGCATTGGCATGGCCGTCAGAGAGAAGGAGAACACGTCCCCGCCGCTTGGCAGCCATGATCCCCGAGACCAGTTCCTCGGCCCGCACGAGCCCTTCGCCCATATTGGTCGAGGCTCCGGGCGTCAGGTTGTTGACGATGCTTCGAAAACGCCGGATGTTCTCATCGCTGGCTGCAACCAGCCGGGACTGGACCTGGGCGTTGCTGTCGAAAGTGACCAGCGCGATGCGGTCACTCGTTCCCAGCCGATCCAGTACGGAGTGCACGGCTTGGGTGGCGTAGTGCCACTTATTGTCTTCGGCCATCGAACCGCTGCGGTCCAGAACCACCACCAGATCGGTGGGAACCCTCAAGATGTCCCGATAGTCGGTCCTTGGGGTGGTCACCGCCAGGTTCAGATAAACCGTGCCGTCGGCGCCCTGCACGATCATGGGATTAGAAAGGGAGGCTTGAAATTTGACGCCGGTGTTGGGGTGGACCGAGATCTGGCCACCGATTCCATTGACGTGGCCACGGTTCGTGAATGCCCCTCCCTGAACCTGAACCCAGACCACGGTCGTCAGAATTCCCAGCAGCAGCATCAGGATGCCGCCTCTTCTGGATTTTCCAAATGTTTTGAATCGAGTGAATGTGTTCATTGATGTTCTCCTTTTCAGTTCAAATACGGCGGCAGCACATGCCACCGCTCTCATATCCAAACTACTTCCGAGCCCCCGTTGTTGCCAGACAGCTCTTGGTAAAAAGAGAGGGGCGGATTTTTACAATTCGTTTACACACGGTCCAGGAGAAAGGAATTACAATGAAAGACATGAGTCCGACCAAGCCCAGACTGTTGATCATCGAGGATGAGGAGGCGATCCTGGAGGGATTGGCCGATGTCTTTGTCTACAACGGGTACGAGGTGGAGACGGCCCGGGAAGGGATCTCGGGACTGGAAATGGCCCTGGCGGGCGGGTACCACCTGATTCTTCTGGATATCATGATGCCGGGTCTGGACGGGTTGAGCGTCTGTGACAAGATCCGCGAGGTGGACCGAAACCTTCCGATTATCATGCTGACCGCCAAGACTTCCGAAGATGACATTATCAAGGGCCTCGGGCTGGGAGCCGACGATTACATTTCCAAGCCCTTTTCGGTCGGACAACTGATGGCTCGAGTGGAGGCGGTGTTACGCCGATCCGGAAAACTGCACAAGGACATGAATGCCCTCAGGCTGGGAAATCTGGTGATTGATCCGAAGCTGTTAGCCGGCACCAGGAACGGTCAGGAGATTCCCTTCACTCGCCGCGAAGTGGAGATTCTGGTCTACCTGAGTAACCATGCCGTTCGTCCCGTCTCCCGGCAGGAGTTGTTGAGAGAAGTATGGGGCTACTCCAATGTCGATTTTATGGAAACCCGCACCGTTGACATCCACATTGCAAAACTGCGGCGCAAGATTGAGAGCGAGTCGAGTCGACCCGAGTTTTTGGTCACGATTCGTGGGGAAGGCTACCAGTTGAAGGTGGGACAATGAAAAGGCTGCGTCTTTACTTCTTGCTATTTTTCGTCCTGCTGGCGATTCCCATCGCGGTTCTTTTGAGTCATACCTACAGTAATCTGGAAGAGGAATCGTTTTTCTTCTATCGCAGGACGGCCGAGGGGGTGATGTCGACCCTCCACCAGCAGATCGAGGAAAATTTGCTGGGCGAAGAACAACGTCCTTATACCCACTACCGCTATATCCATGTGGG
>JAZFRU010000365.1:0-7884 GCA_036445815.1 Acidobacteriota bacterium
GGGATCTTCATGACCGTCGGAAAGCATCTCCATGAGATGTACTCCAGGATGGAAGATCAAGATCAGCCGTTACCCATTACCATTTGCGTGGGAAATCACCCGGCCTGGGCCCTCGGCGCCCTCCACATCGGTCCCTATGGGGATGATGAACTGGCCATTACCGGGGGCCTTCTGGGAAGGCCTGTGGAGATGCTCCGTGGTGAATTGCCCGGCACGATTTATCCGGCCGATGCGGAGATTGTTTTCGAGGCGGTCATTGAACCGCATATCAGAGAAGAGGAAGGTCCTTTTTGCGAATTTTCCGGTTATGCCACCGGGCATGGACTGCGACCTGTCGTGACCGTCAAGTCGGTTCATCTGAGGGAAAACGCCATTTTTCAAGACATCTGCGGGGGCCAGCATCGGGAGCATCTGGTGATGGCTACCATCCCCATGGAGGCCAATTTTTACCGAACCATCAAGGGAGCCGTGCCGACCCTGGTGGATGTGCATGTTCCGGCCCCTTTCTCCCTGATCATCTCGATCAACAAGAGATTTCAAGGACAGGCGCAGTCGGCCCTGCTGGCCGCCTTTTCTTCCGACCTCTACTTGAAGCATGCCATTGTGGTTGATGACGATGTTGACATCACCAATTTGCAGGAGGTTCTCTGGGCCGTCGCCACCCGGGTTCAGGCCGATACCGACCTGATGGTGATTCCAGGTGTGAGGGGCTCATCCCTGGATCCGTCATGTGGAGAGCAAGAGGGGGTGGTCACCAAGATGGGCATTGACGCCACCGCCAAGCCTTCGCTTTCCTCTTTTCCCAAAAGGAACAAGGTCCCTCGAGAAGTCCTGGATCGACTCAACCTGGCGGATTATGTGAATTTGGAGGAACTTTGAACGCATTGAGGCGTCGGTCTCCGGCCGACGCCTGACCCCTGATCCGCTGGTCTTCGACCAGCGTGTTTCACGTTTAACGTTTCAGGTTTCACGTGTCCGGAGTGTGGGATAAACCTCAGTGCGCCGAATCAGGATGGGCGCACGCCGTGCGCCTCTACTCTTCTTGATCGTGAAACGTTAAACGTTAAACTTGAAACGCGGCCGAGCGGAGCGAGGTCGCTCCTCCAACGCTCTATTCCTCTACTGCCGCCGTGTAACGTTGGTCGGGGTCCAGTTCCCTGAGGATTCGCAGTTCTTCTGCGGTGGGTTCTTCGGTGTACAGGATCTGGTCCGGAATGAGCATCTCGAATCCGGTGCGTTCCTCGACCTCATCGACGGTGGCACCGGGATGGAGCTTCTGCAAGGACATCTTCCTGGACTGAGGATCAAACCCGAAAAGTCCCAGATGAGTGATCACCTGATGGATGCCGCCCGCAATCAACCCGGCTTTCTCCCGGGTGTCGCCTCCCTGTAGATATCCAGGCGTCGTTATGAAATCCACCTTCTCCACGAAACGCCTCTTCTCGTGGTGCATGGCGACTAGAATCTTGGAGGCCAGGCTGGCGATGTCATTGGCTCCACCAGTTCCGGGAAGTCGTACCTTGGGATTGTCGGGGTCGCCGATGAAGGAACTGTTCAGGTTTCCATACTGGTCAATCTGCGCACCTCCAAGGAATCCATAGTCCACGTACCCTCGTTGCTGGAGAAGCAGCACGTCGGTGATGGAAAGGACCATATTCCCGCGCCGCGCCGCTCTTTGCTCATTGGTCGACGGAGGCAACTTCTTGGGATCAATGTGGGGCCCGATGACCCCCCCTTCAAAAAGGATGGTGAGGCGTGGAGCGTGCATCTTTTGAGCCAGGACGCACGAAATCAACGGCATGCCGGCTCCCCCGAAGACGATTTTCCCGTCCTCAAGGACTCGTGCACTCATGACGGCTACCAGTTCGGCAGTGTTATAGGCTTCGTTAGTCATTGTAGACGCTCCTTCCGTCGGTGGTCGCGCGTAGGACGTCTTTGAAATTCAGCATTGCCAGAAAGTCTTCCCACGAATCGGGAGCGTAAACGTATTTGTCCAGGTATTCCTTCACACCGTCAGGTCCTTTCCCCATCATCAGCTTGACGTAGTAGTCCATGTGACTGAAATCGGGTTCGTAGGCTGCATAGCATTCGTGAGGCAGGCATCCATAGGGTACCTCGACCACGGCATCCACCTTGAAAAATGGAATAGAGGTTTGATCGGGCTGTCTTCTGACCTGATCATTGCTGATGATTCTCTCGGTGGTGACGATGACCGTATCGGCGGCACCGGCGATGTCCTCATCCATAAACGGCAGTCCCTCACTTTGAACGTTGCCGTAGGGGTCGCATCGCTGGGTGTGCAGAATGGCGACTTCCGGATTCAAGGCAGGGATCAGAGCCAGTTTTTCCCCTGTGAAGGGACAGGTCATTTCCTTGATGTCTTTCAATCGAGGAAGAAGATCCGATCCCAGCATGGACCGGGTGGGAATAAAGGGGATGCCCATGGCTCCCGCGCGGTATCGCAATCCCAGAGACATGTGGCTCCATTCTTCGTACTCGGCCAGTTTTTCTTGAGTGTAATGGCGCATTGCCCGGGATACACCCCAGGTGACTCCGGGACTGAACCAACTGGTGATCACATGTTTGGTGGCTTCGGACACCAGGAGCAGGTCTCCTTCTGTCGAGGAGATGCTTCTGGAGTAAACCAGATCCTTCTTTTTCTGGCGAATGATCTCCCAGATTGCGGCCATGGGGGTTCGCGAGTAGTGACACCCGCCCGCCGCCACGTGATCGCCGTCCTGGATCAGGTTGATGGCCTCTGTCAACGACATGACCTTCTCCCGCAATCCTCGGTCCTTCTTTTCAATGACTTCTCTTAGTTCTGCGTAGGGTCTGACCATTGATATTATCCTTGCTGAATCACTAGCTTGAGATTCGTTGATTCCATCAGTCGACGTTGCCGCCAATGAAGTCCTCCAGATTGATCCTCTCCATGACTTCCTGAGGGACCTTCGGCTTGGCCGCGAAGATCTCCAGCGAAGGTTTGGCGGTGGCATCCACTCCTACCTTGTCGCTGATGGGCTTGCCCTCAGGGCGGGAGGGGTCCAGCTCGTCGTGAGAAACTCCGGGCACAATGAATAGATCACGGCTGGCCTGTGACCGAGTGGCAATGGCCTGGATCACGGCCTGGTTATTTGTGATGTCGATGTCATCATCGACGACCACGCAGTGTTTGACCTGCATGTCGGCGGCAAACGCCGTCAGAAGAACCTGTTTGGCCTGCCCGTCTCGGGCCTTCTTGATTGCCACGAACAGAGTGAACGGAGCGGGGCAGCGCACGCTCTGAACGGCGGGGATGTTTTTTTGCAAATAATCCAGGATGCTGGGCTCCATGGGAATGGTGCTCATCAAGAGGAGCTCTCGGTGAGGTCCTCCACAGACATCCTGGAAAATGGCTCCCTTGCGGTGAGTGATGGCCTTGACCTTGATGAAGGGGCGAGCGATTTGACCCGCCGAGTATCCGGTGAACTCGCCGTACGGCCCCTCTTCCTCTCGTTCAAAGGGGGCCACCTCACCCTCGATGATGATCTCGGAGCGGGCGGGAACATCGAGATCGATGGTTTTTCCCGGAACCACTTCCAGCGGTTGGCCCATGAGACCTCCCATGACGTGTCGCTCGTCGGTGTGATAGGGCCCGATAAACAGCGCCCCCATGCACCAGGCAGGATGACTACCCAGGCAGATGGCGAGTTCCATGGGTTTCTTGCGCTGTTCCGCCTTTTCATAAATCTGGCTCAGATGTTTCCCCGGTGTCATGTAGATTCCCAACTTACGGGAGCCTTTGACCATCAGTCGGTTGTAGCTGCAGCTGTAAGATCCGGTGTCGGGATCCTTGGCCATGACGATGCTGCCACTGATGTAAGCGGCTCCATCGGTGTCGTGATATTGCATCTGGGGGAGCTTGAGAATATCCGCCTCATCGCCGGTCAGGACCACCTCATGAACCGGAGCATCCTGGACTCGTTCTGGTTCGATCAGGTTGTTCAATGCATCTCGGTACTTGTGGGGGAGTTCCTTCTTGTCGATGCCCAGGGCCGCCGCCACGATGCTGCGTGAAGCACAAGCGTTGACCACCACAGAAAATTCGGTGTCCTTGACATTGGTGAAGTGAAGGATGGGAGTGCGTTTTTGCCTCTCCAGTTTGGTGACGACGGCGGTCGTCTCATACAAAGAAGAAATCTCCTTGTTCACCTCGATATAGGCTGAAGGATACTTCTTCTTAACTTCCTGGAGAAAACTTCTGAAATCGTTGCCAAGCATCTCGATATTCTCCCTTGTTGAGCCAGGACTGAGCATCATCCGGGCTGGTTATATTCGATTCAAGCGATCTTCAAAAACCGCCTTCTTTGAGGTATTTCCGTTCCGGGTCCAGTCCACGGAGAACGACCAACTCTTCCTCCGAGGGCGGGGTTGTTTCCTTGAGCTCCTCAGAAACCGGCACTTCGAAGCCCGTCTTTTCCTGAACTTCCTCCTGAGTGACTCCCGGGTGCAGTGCGACCAGGGTCATGGACCGGCTGTGGGCATCGAATTCCAATATTCCGAGGTTGGTGATCACCCTCTCGACTCCTCCTCCGAGAAGACCCGTGTCCTCGCGAGCGCTGCCTCCCTCCAGAAAGCCGGGACTGGTGACAAAATCAACTTTTTCCACGAATCTTCGCTTTTCATGGTAGCTGATGATGAACACCCGGTTTGCCGAGCTGGCGATATCATTGGCTCCGCCGCTTCCGGGAAGTCTGATCTTGGGGTTTTCCAGGGTTCCAATACAACTGCTGTTGATATTTCCGTGACGGTCAATCTGGGCCCCACCCAGAAATCCCACATCAACGAAGCCTCGCTGCAGATACAGCATCATATCGATGGTGGCGGGTGTTGCCATGGAGCGGCGCACCGCTCGGGCCTCATTGGTGGATCGGGGCAGGCTTCCAATTCGTGGTGCTACACCTCCCACTTCAAAAAGAATTGCGAGTCCCGGCGCGTGCATTTTCTGGGCATGAATGGCCGACAGGAGGGGGAGTCCGGCTCCCGCGAACACGATCTGACCGTCCTTCAGGGCGCGTGATCCCATGATGACGCACAGTTCAGCTGGAGTGTAAGTGCTCATGGCTTCCAAATTCTCCCCAAACGAGTCGTCTCCAGCAGACTTTTCACCCCGAACAGGGAAAGATATTCTGCGAAATCCGCTGGTTGGTAGAAAAATTTCTCCAGGTAGTCCTTGACGAACCCGATCTTGTCTTCGGCGTCCAGAATCCCCTGCCCATATTCTCCTAATTTTTCATAAGCCGGTTCGTAGCGTCCGTAGCACTCGTGGGGATAACATCCGAAAGGCAATTCGACCACGGCGTCAACGCAGAAAAAGGGCACGTTCGTCGAGTTGGGTGTGTCCCGAATGTGCTCATTGTCGACGATCTGTTCGGTCGTCAAAATAACCTTGTTGGCGGCTTTGACGGCTTCGAGGTCAAGGCAGGGAGGTCCGAAAATCTGGCCATTGCCATACTTGTCCGCCACTTGAGAGTGGATGATGGCGACATCCGGATTGACGGCTGGTACCAGAAGCAGCTCCTCTCCGGAGTACGGACAAGTGAAACGCTTGAGGCCGGCGGTCTTCTCCAGGTCCGACCCTAACATCGATTTGGTGGGGATGCAGGGGATTCCCATTGCTCCTGCCCTGAGTCTCAGCGAGAGGCCCAGCAGGCTCAACTCTTCAAACGTGCTGGGGTCTTTCTCGGCAAAGCTGCGCATGATCTTCGATACGCCCCAGGTGACTCCGCCGCTGAACCAGCTGGTCACTACCTTGCCCATCGCTCCGGAGACAAACAGCCAATCCCCTTCGAAACTCATGAGAGGTTTATAAAAGGTGAGCCCCTGTCTTTTCTGGCGGATGATTTCCCAGAGAGCCCCCACCGGTGTGCGTGTGTACTGAAGGCCTCCGATGGCGACATGGTCCCCATCTCGAACCAGGGTGATCGCCTGTTCGAGGGTGGTGCGCTTATCCCGCACACCCTTGTCTTTCTCTACAATTGCCTGGCGCGACTCGCGATAGTTCATACGTTGGAAACCCTGCTCCGTTCTTGTTAAGGTCAGGCTACCATCTCCCAGGGAGATGCTCTATCCTCTGAGGCCACAGCAGTATATTGGTGCGCTAAGAAATGTGTCAATAAGGCAGGCGCCCCGCAGTGGGCACACATGCTCAGCGCCTTGGAGGAATGATTTGGCCCGTCAGGGCCTCATGGCATCGGAGGGCAGGCGTTCCTCTGATGCTGTGAGACACTCCTGAGGGCCTCTTCGGCCGCCTTGACGCTCTTGAAAGGTGCGCTTGGTGTGTCTCCCTCATTTCATGCCCTCCCGTCGCTTAGGGGGGATCGGCTGTGAGTCCTTCGAGCTGTTGACAGTGGAGAGGGTTTGCACCGATAATCGCTACCAATTCACATGAAAGCATGACTTGAAGGAGCACTTTATTGTTTTATTCTTCCCCGAGTGGGGTTGAGGTCAACCGAAGGTATGCAAGGTCTTAAAGAGAAGGAGTCATAGATGCCCAAAAAAGCCAGAGTCCTGACGATAGCCATGTTCGTAGGCTCTGCCCTGATGCTTCCAGCGTTAGCGGTACTCCTGCAAAGCAACGAAGAGCTAGCGGAATCCATGCCGGCAGGCGAGGGCAAAGCCATGGTGACGAGTGTCTGCACGACTTGTCATAGTCTCGGAACGGTCCTGAGCAATCGGGGAAACCACGAGGATTGGGAGAAGAAGGTCAACGAAATGATTGCCCGGGGGGCCCAGATTTTCCCCGATGAAATGGAAACCATGGTGGGTTATTTGGCTGCCAACTTTGGATCCCAGCAGATGGCGAGTGCTGCCTCATCGTCTTCGGCCGGTCAGCAGCTATTCCAGGAAAAGTGCTTTCAGTGTCATGGAGATACGATGTGGCGTGATCTAAGACAGGACCGCCGGAGTTGGGAAGGTACCCTGTACCGGATGGTCGGCAGAGGTGCTCTGTGGACCGAAGATGAGATCAGCCGAATGGCGGAGCATCTGGCCAGTACCCACGGGCCCAAGTAGTCCCGTCACCGGAAGGCTCGATTAACAAGGAGGAAAGCCATGAGAGAACTGGTTGCCCAATATATGTCAAAGACGCTGTCGCGGCGGGGATTCGTGAACCGGTTGGTCAAGACCGGAGTCACGCTGGCGGCGGCCCAGTCGGTGGCCCAGTCGCTGACGCCGATGGTGTATGGGGAAACGGGAGAAGCGGATGTCACGCCTGAAGATGTGAGGATCTTCGAAGGGACGGGAGGCGAGGCGTTTGCCGAGCAGCTGATCGCCTCGGGTGTGAAGTATGTGTTCGGCAACTCGGCCAGTTCCGATGCCTTCTTCTATGAGGCGTTGGTGGACCGTCCCGAGTTGACGTATATCCTGACGCCTCACGAGGGCCCGGGAGCGGCCATGGCCATGGGCTATATCCAGGCCTCGGGCGAGCCGGCCATCGTGATGCAGGCAGCCATCGTGGGTTTGTGCAACGCCATGGGGCAGATGTACTGCGCCTGGAAAGAACAGACTCCGCTGGTGTACTACAGCTACCGTAATGAGTCGAGCGGATCGGCCGGTCGGGACGGTTTCGAAGAGGTCATGTACCAGGAGGAGATGGTCTCTCCGATTACCAAGTGGCACTGGTTGGCCCGACGGCCGGACATGATTCCGGAGACCATCCGTCGGTCCTTCAAAGTGGCCTGGACGCCTCCCTACGGACCCACCTATGCCACCTGGCATACCGATTACACCAAGGAAAAGGTGCGCACCGAGGTGATTTCCCACCGGATGGTGGACCCGCGCATGCGTATCCGGCCCAATCCCCAGGAAGTGGAGCGGGCAGCCCGAATGCTGGTTGAGGCGGAA
>JAZFRU010000366.1:0-2024 GCA_036445815.1 Acidobacteriota bacterium
GTGAACCGACACCCCACCTCTCAGTTCACCCCGGCCCGGCGCATCACTGCCTTGATACGGGCCAGGAAACGAAGGGGTTCAATGGGCTTACGAATGTAGTCATCCGCCCCCTGCTCCATCACCATCACCTCGGTGGCGGCATCCTCTGATCCGGTGAGAACGATGATGGGAAGGCCTGCGGTTCGGGGCGAACGGCGAACACGCCGCAGCACCTCATCGCCATTCAAGGTCGGCATATTGACGTCCAGAATCATGAGGTCAAAGCTTTCTCCGGAGTCAAGAACCTCCAGGGCCGTATCGCCGTCGATTGCTTCAGAAACACTAAAGCCGTTTTTTTCCAGAAGCTTTCGGGCCAGCTGACGTACAATTGGATCATCGTCCACCATGAACACGTGTCCTTCGTCCCCCGATTTGATGGAGACCGGGTCGATTTTCTCTCCCACCACACGCTCCAGTTCTTCGAGCGTGGTGGATCCCGCCTTCACCAGATCAAGCGCGGCCTGGCCAATAGACTTCATGCCGCCCAGGAGGGCTTCTTCTCTCAGAATGGAAGGATCTGCCCCCTGGCCGATGAGATCCTTCAACCGTGGGGTCATCATCACGGTTTCGGTGACCGCCTTGCGTCCCTGGTATCCGCTTTGCCCACACTTGTCACATCCCGTGGTCCGAAATCCTTGAGTGACCTGGTAGGCTTCCGCCAACCGAGCCTCGTCATCACTGAACACATCCTCGACTTGCGACCTGCAGTCAGGACAGACCACCCTCAGCAGCCGTTGGGCCAGTATCCCGCACACCCCGCTGCCGATTGAGGCAGGAGTCAGTCCCAGGTCCTGGAGACGCGTTAGCGCCCCCAGAGCGTCATTGGCGTGCAGGGTTGCCAGGACCAAATGTCCAGTTTGGCTGGCCTGTACGGCAATCTCTGCCGTTTCCAGATCTCTAATTTCCCCAATCAGGAGGACATCCGGATCTTGACGCAGAATCGCCCTCAAGGCTGAGGCAAAACTGATCCCGCGCAGGGGCTCGACTTGAATCTGGGTCACCCCCTCCAGTTCATATTCGATAGGATCCTCCACGCTCATGACGTTGGTGTCTCCCGTGGTGAGTTCCTGGAGTGCCGCATACAGGGTGGTTGTTTTCCCGCTGCCGGTTGGCCCGGTGACCAGAATCAGACCCTCCCGATGAGAAAGCAAGCGTCGAAAGCGCTCGAGGTCGGCGGCCGGCATCCCCAGGTCCTCCAGAGCCATGGCGGTATCGGTATAGAGAATTCGGATCACCGCTTTCTCGGCGTCACGGGTAGGAACTGTCGAAATGCGCAAATCGTAGGATTTATCCTTGATCTGGATGCTGGTCCGGCCGTCCTGCGGTCGCAGACGGTCGGTAATATCCATGTTCCCCATGACCTTGATGCGGGAGACCACCCGATGAAATGCCGGCATGGGCATTTGCATGTGCAGTCGAAGTACACCGTCCACCCGGAGCCGTACCTTTCCGGTGGTACGCCCCGGTTCCAGATGAATGTCACTGGCATGCAGGGTCGTGGCTTCCAGCAGGATCAGGTTGGCCAGGCGGATCACCGGCTCTCCGTTCCCGGCAGTCCTCTCCAGGTCAGGAGGGCTCGGTTCCGCCATCGTCCGAACCTTCACCCGTGCATCGATGTTCTCCAGCAGGGTCTCCACCAGCGAGTCGGGGCTGTATACGGTATCGATCACCTTTTGAATTCTTGTGGGCGGCGCAATCTCAAAAACCGGCTGTCTTCCCGAGGCGAATCGGAGCACTTCCTCGGTCTCGAGATTGGTGGGATCACTGCAGGCCACCACCAACTCACGGTCATTTTCTCGAAGGGGAAAGACACAGTAGGACCGAGCCGACTTTTCGGGCACCAGCTTCACAACTCGTGACGGGACGTGCCCCAGATCGGCCAGTTTCAAACCAAACTCAGCCGCCACGTGACCTGCCAGCTCGGATTCACTGAATCCGGAGAGGGTTTCCGCTCTCTTCCAAGCAGCCTCGATCGGTGTACCCCG
>JAZFRU010000367.1:0-11864 GCA_036445815.1 Acidobacteriota bacterium
CGAAGTGGCTGCCAGTGTTATCCGGGTCTCTCCGGGAGTCCTCACCACCTTTCCGGTAATCTCCCTAGATGAGTTCATCACCCAATCCAACTAGCGACGGCTTCGCTTCGCTTAGTGGCGTTCCACCAGAAGAGCCGTTTCTTTTCACTCAGCCGCGTTCCATGTTCCAGGTTCCACGTTCCAATTTGGCACGATTTGACAGCCTGTTGTAGGGGCGCAAGGCCTTGCGCCCACTTCTGGATGAGCAATAGGATCGTCTGGGAGTCTGGATAACGTTAAACCTGAAACGTTAAACGTTAAACGCGCTGGTCTTCGACCAGCGGTCAGCGGTCAGCGGTCAACTCCCCCAACTTTTCCAGCTCTCCCACCAGTTTCTTCAGAGCTTCGGCCCGGTGGGAGACGCCGTTTTTTTCTTCAGACGACATCTGGGCAAACGTCTTGTCAAGGGGGGCATGGTAGAAAACGGGATCATACCCGAAGCCCTGGTCGCCACGAGGCGCTGGAATAATTCGACCCTGGACCTCTCCCACCACCTCAATGACTCGATGGGGCAGGATCAAGCAGATGGCGGACACAAACCGGGCCGTCCTGTCAGTACTTCCAGAAAGGGATTCCATCCTTTTCAGGAGTTTAGCGATGCGCTTTTCATCGGTCGGAGCATATCGGGCTGAATGGATTCCAGGCTCTCCTCCCAGTTCATCCACCGCCAGACCCGAGTCTTCAGCCAGGGTGGGGAGTCCGGTCAGGTGATGATAATGGAGGGCTTTGAGGCGTGCGTTTTCGGTGAAGGTGGATCCGTTTTCCTGAGCTTCAGGGAGAGGGCCGCGTGAGTCCAGGGATTCGATCGTGATCGAGAAACGGGAGAGCGCGAGACGGATTTCCCGAACTTTCCCCTTATTGTGGGTTGCCAGAAGAAAGTACAATCTGTGGGTCGGGCTCACAACTGATGAATAGATCCTTCACGTTCTCCACATGTTGTTCGAGAACCGACTTTTGTTTGCTGACGAGGGTTTGAATGCCGCCGCTGGCAAGTTTGAGAAGTGCTTCCAGCTGGGGCCCTGAAAACGGATTTTCTTCAGCCGTTCCCTGGACCTCGACATAGAGACCCTGACCCGTCATGACCACGTTCATATCGACTTCGGCGGCGAAATCTTCCTCGTATCCAAGGTCCAGTACCGGTTCTCCGGAAACAATACCGACGCTGACAGCAGCAACCCAGTCCAAAAGCACGGGTTGTTTCAGGATATTCTCCTTCTGGAGCTTGGCCATGGCCAGGGCGAGGGCCACAAAGGCCCCCGTAATAGAGGCGGTTCGCGTCCCTCCATCCGCCTGAATCACGTCGCAGTCGATCCAGACGGTCCTTTCGCCCAGGGCTTTCATGTCGACCACCGATCGGAGTGAACGGCCGATCAGTCTTTGGATTTCCTGAGTTCGACCTGACGGTTTCCCTTTGGCTGCCTCTCTCATCATTCTCGAACCGGTTGAGCGGGGAAGCATGCCGTATTCGGACGTGACCCATCCTTTCCCACTGCCTCGCAAGAAGGAAGGAATCTTGTTCTCAACACTGGCGGTACAAATAACACGGGTGTCGCCACTCTCGATGAGCGCCGAGCCTTCGGCGTGTTTGTTGTATCCCGGAACGATCCTGATTGGCCTGAGCTGGTCCAGTTGGCGACTGTCGATTCTTTCGAACATACCCGTTCATTCTTACATAAAGGGCTCAGTGATGGAAACATGCCCGGCCAGAGTAGGCCGTTCTTGGCCCTCCACGAGGAAGCGCGTCTGACGGATGTCTTTGATGTTCTCCTTGAGGGAACGGGTGATGGAATAGAGCGCAGACAGTTCCACAGCCACTCCACCCAGAAGGGGATGAACAATCCGGCGGGGCAAGTCAACCAGCGCTGTTCCGTCCTCCAGCAGAAAAACCTGCCGGACCCGAGCTTCCGGGGCAAAGATCCGGAATTCCTCCTGGCTGGGCCCTTTCATGACTTCATGGATGATTTGCCGGGCTGTCAGGATGATGTCGTCGGTTCGAAAGACGGAACGAGTCTCAGAGATCCATACCTCCGATTCTCCTGAATTCTCAACGGCAGCCAAAGCATCGGGGAAAGGAGGTTCTGCTGGAATCGTGATGTTCTCGATGGTGATTCCGTTGGACTCCTGGAGGGGCGGGGTATCCAGAAGATCGAGACCCACCGAAGGCCGGTAAAAGTACAGAGTGATCTCCAGGTCGCCTGAGCTTCTGGCCTCTAACGCACTGGACTCGGCATCCAGTACCTGTTCGGCCTCTTCTCTCACAGCTCTTTGGCGCCTGCGCTCTGTGTCATAGAGAAAGGCGGTCACAATCACGACCAAGCAGACCAGCCCCAGGGCAATGAGCAGGGTACGACGTTCTTTCATCGATCGTTCATTCCTGGGCCACAGTGCCTGGGGCGTCTCTTAGAAAGGTCTTGATGGTCCGGGAGATAGTCGCTGCCAGTCGTTCCTGAAAATCCAACGTGATCAGCAGGGCCTGGTCCTCGGGATTCGTCAAGAAACCTGCTTCAACGAGTATCGCCGGTCCGGAAACCGGAGCCAAGACGGCCAACGGGATCTCGCGGACCTTGTTTTGGACTCCCCAAAGGAGATTCAGTTCCGTTTGAAGTTGCTGTGCCAGCCGTTGACTGGAAGTAATAAATCGCCCTTGACCGTCTTCCCAGGCCACCAGTTTGCCGTGTTCACTAAAGTGGAGATCCCCGGGATCGGCTGGGAGAACCTCGGTGATTTCACCCTCGAGGGGTGTCTCTTTTTGCGGATATCGATGCAGATAGACGATGGGGCCGCGAGTGTCGGGCGAAGGAGTCCCGCCGATGTGGATGCTCAGATACACCAGGGAGCGATAATAATTGCCCACCGAACCTCTTTGTTCGACGGCCAATTCGACGTCCCGAGTGCGAGTCAGCATTGCGCGATAACCATCCTTCCTCAGCTGTGTCTCGACCAAATTGGCGATTCTCAGAGTCAGGTTCTTTTCGGCGATTCCTTCCAGCGAATTGACTCCGTAGTCCCCTCCTCCGTGTCCGGGATCAATGGTGATGATGTTTTCAAAGACATTCTGGTTCGGGAGGGAAGGGTTCCCTGCTGGGCCCGAAGGAAAGGAGGTAACATCAGAATTGGAGGGCCGGGTAGTGGTTCCCCGTCTGTCCAGCTCCAGCGGCGCAGTCTGGATGTCGATGATGTGTCGGGTCGGGTTGCTGAGAGTGGTTTCCCGGAAGCTGTCATAAAGATCCCCTTTTTGAATACGGAAGGCTCCATAGACGTTACTGGGATCAAAGTCCACGGAAGACACCAGCCGGTGATCGGGAAGGGTGGTGGGAAACTCCGGTCGTACCAGATATGCAGAGAATTCGACCTGGATGTATTCCTTGAATTCACGGACGGTAACGGGAGCCTCCAAAGTGGGCTGAAAAACCACCCTGACATGATCCGGGAAGTTGCCGACTCTGACCTGGACTTGATTTTCAGCCAGAGCCTCCATTCGATACCGTTTCTCGGAAAAGCGGTCGAGGCTGCGGTCCGACACCAGGGGCAGAACCTTGGTGAGGAAGTCCTCACTGACGTACCACTGGTTGGGTTCTCTCCTCCATACAGGCGAGGAGAGAAGAATATATTCTCCCTCGAACCTGACCAGAGGACGGCCGTCCATCAGCTGGAGCCTTCCCCTTGAACCTTCGATGGTCAGAAGACCTCCCCGTTCGTTCCACTCGAATCCCACAATTGTGCCCAGATCGGCCAAAGGGTAATAAACCTGATTGTCTTTGATTCGAGGGTCGACCGAGTGCTTTCGTTCGCCTATCCAAACTTCAAGGTCCTGAGAGACAGGAGCAGCTTGAAGGAGGCCCTGCAGGCAACAGGTGATGAGCAGTGGGGTGAGGCATCTAGACAACATTCAATGGTCAATATTATACAGGAGATAGAAGACAGGCGGAGCGGCTTCGCTCCGCTCAGCCGCGTTTCACGTTTCACGTTTCAGGTTTAACGAGAAGACGCTTGGGGGCTTAGGGCCGTACGTCTGCAGCATGATCTTGTAGCGGCCACTCTATGAACGGTTCTCCGGATTCGGGTCCACGTGAAACGTGAAACGCGCTGGTCTTCGACCAGCGGTCAGGGGCTTACTCTCGGTATTTTTCGGGCAGTTCCGGGACGACCGTGGGGTCCGAGCCCAGTTCCAAAAGTAGATTTGCCGTACTCGGGTGGGGCCCGGAGGGTTTTTTGTTGAAGTTAATGATGCCCGCCCCGATGATGCCCTCTGCGATACTCCATGGCGTCTGTAAGAAAACGTCGATCAGGTCCAGGGTGGCTCCACTTTCGACCAGGAACCGCACGACTTCATCTGCTCCAATGTAGGCGGCCCCGTGCAGAGCGGTCCACCCGTTCTCGCCGACGGCATTGACGTCGGCTCCCTTTTCAACCAAGAGCTTGGCGACGACTAGCGCGTCGTCGTACCCCTTTTGGGATGAGTGATCCATCTTGTGAGCCAGGCCTGCTGCGCCCATCAATGGCGTCATGCCCTTCTGAGATCCCAACTGCGGATCCGCTCCATGATCGAGAAGGAGACGGACAAGAGCCACATCGCCGGCGGTGCTGGCCAGTAAAAGCGGTGTCGCTCCGGTCATGCTCACCCGGGGGCCGCCGCCGCCCTGGATTCGGGTTGCCCTCAATTGCGCGTTGGGGTTGGCTCCCCGTGCCAGGAGTGCCTTCACCAGGGTACTCATATTGGGCCGGTACAGGTGAGCGTTGGTGGCCAGGTGTTCGGAGGCATTGCCGATGGCCGCCAGGCCTTTCAACATGGCGTAGTGAAGAGCGGTAATGCCGTTGCCGTCGGCCGCATTGGGATCCGCCCCCATCTCCAGCAACAAGAGCGCGAGCTCCTGGTGGCCGCGACCGGCTGCTGCCACCAGGGCACTGCCCCATCGTGGGGAGGTCTCATTGACGTCCACACCGGCTCCCAACAAGGTGTCAACGGAATCCTGATGTCCTTGTTGGGCCGCAAACAGCAAGGGCGTGAAGCCACTCCTGGATCGGGCGTGGACATCCGCACCGCCTTCAATCAAGATCCGGGCTGCGTCGACGTGTTCTTGCTCCACGGCCCACATCAGAGCCGTCTGTCCTCGCCGGGATTCCCTCCCGTTCACATCCGCCCCGTGGGCCATCAGCAGCTTCAGCACCTCGGCATTGCCGCTGCGGGAGGCCGTCATGAGAACGGTCTCTCCGGTCTGTTGGACCGCCCTGGCATTGGCTCCAGCCTTCAAAAGCCTTTCCACCATGGCGGTGCTGCCGTTGGTACAGGCCAGCGAGAGTGGGGTCACCCCGTAGTTGTTGACAGCGTTCAGGTTGGCGCCGGCTTCAATCAGGCGTTCCGCCGTTTCCAGATCATCCCGGTGAGCTGCCCAGTGCAATGCCGTGGTGCCGTCAGCCTGAGGTGCATTGACATCGACCTGTCGTTCCAGCAGGGCACGGACGCCTTCCCCATCTCCTCTCTCGACCGCCTCTACCAGGTCCAGATCGCTGACGGTGGCAGCCAGAATAGTGAGTGACGACAGCAGAAGAAAAATCATCCAACCAAGGTTGACTAATTTGAAGGGGTTACTCCTCCTCATCCCATCAAACCTCAAGGAGTTCGAGCCTCCCGTTGCTGTCGCCGAAGTTTTCCAAACGAATCCCCAGCTTGTCGAGCAGTGTTAGAAACAGATTGGTGGTCGGAGTATCATCGGGATAACGAATATGACGGCCCCCATTGATTCTACCGGATCCTCCTCCTACCAACAGGATGGGGAGATCGTTGTGAACATGGAGGTTCCCATCGCTCAAGGAACTTCCATAGACGATGATCGAATGATCCAGCAGGGACCCGTCTCCGTCCTTTGTCGATCGCATCTTCTCCAGGAAATAGGCGAACATCTGGCTGTGCAGGATGTCGATCTGGTGCACTTGGGCGATCTTGTCGGGGTCATTCTGGTGGTGCGACAGGGGGTGGTATGCGTCTTTGATGCCCAGTTCGTCATAGACTCGAGTGTTTTGCTCACGGCCCA
Source organism: Acidobacteriota bacterium (assembly GCA_036445815.1). Classification (GTDB taxonomy): domain Bacteria; phylum Acidobacteriota; class UBA6911; order RPQK01; family JADFOI01; genus JAPYTY01. The sequence goes on from JAZFRU010000367.1 coordinate 6,072, forward strand.
TCATGAAGGTAATGACCCGAGTCATGTCTGTCTGATAAGCCAGGACTTGCAAGTCCATCATTAATTTGCAATGAGCCGAAAAGGTGGGGGGCATGCCCACCGGACGTTCGACTGACGGGAGTTCTCGGGCCGACTGATCCTCGGCGATCTGGATGCGCCGTTCAATATCGCGGATGGAATCGAGATACTCGACGAGCTTTGCGCGATCCTTGGGACCGAGTCCTGTCTGAAGCCGGGCCACGTCCTGCGTCACCAGGTCGAGAATGCTGCGCTCCTTCCGCAGTCGGGCTCGTCGCTCGGCCGGATCGGTACTGGCGCTGTCGCCGAACAGCCGTTCGAAAACCGCACGTGGTTTGTTTTCCATAGGCACCGGTGTGGTGGGGCTGCTCCAACAGAGGGTATTGCTGTAGGCACAGCTGTACCCGGTATCGCAGGTTCCGACCACTTCGGTGGAGTCCAGAGCGACCTCCAGGGAGGCCAGTTGAGTGTGTTTCCGGAATTCCCTGGCAACGATCTGGTCGATCGAAGTCCCTGAACGGAGGTCTGCGCCTTCCGTCTTCTTCGGGTGAACTCCGGTCAGAAACGTCGCGCTGGCGCGTGCATGTTCTCCCGGGCCTTCGCCCTCCAACGCCCAACCGGTATTGTGGGCAAGTCCGCTGATGACCAGCATATCGTTCCGGAAACTTGCCAGCGGTTCCAGAATCGAGGGCAGCTCATAATTGGAGCCGAGTGTCGTGGGCGTCCACTGATCCATGATCATTCCGTTCGGCACATAGACAAAGGACAGGCGAGTGGGCGGTTGGGCGGCAGGCGCCGCGGCCAATGCCGGAACCATGGAGTCCAGCAGGGGGAGAGCCAATGTGGTGCCAATGCCGCGCAAAAAGGTGCGCCGCGGCAGGGATTTCCTGGTGATGATCATGGTTCTTCATACCTCCTCATTTGAAAGGGCAGGCTCTTGACGATTCCCATGATCAGAGAGGACCAGCGGTAGTCGTCCCGAGCCGCTTCCCGCATGATGGAGCGGACGGCCGGAGCATCGAAGAATTCAGCGCCTCGGCCCAGGGCATAGGTCAGGAGTTTGTCGGTGACGGTTCTGGTGAATTCCTCGCGTCGCCCTAGCAGCACTTTACGGAGTCCCGATGTGCCCTGGAATTGGGTTCCGTCAGGAAGGACTCCAGACGAATCAATGGGGCTGCCCGCCTCAGTGGTGCGCCACCCGCCGATCGCATCAAAGTTTTCCATCGCGAAGCCCAACGGATCCATCCTTGAGTGACAGCTTGCACAGGCGGGATTCGCACGGTGCTCCTCCATTCGCTCGCGCATGGTGAGCGCCTTGCCATCCCGGTTCGGTTCCTGGAGGGCCGGAACGTTGGGAGGTGGAGGTGGCGGCGGTGTCCCCAGAATGTTTTCCAACACCCACTTGCCTCGCAAAACCGGAGAGGTCCTGTTGGCATAGGAGGTCGTCGTTAGAATACTCCCCTTGCCCAACAAACCCTTCCGTTCCTCAAGACTCAGTTCCACCCGGCGGAAGTGGTTGCCGTAAATATTTTTGATGCCGTAGTGACGGGCCAGGCGTTCATTGAGAAAGGTGTAGTCGGCGTCCAATAAATCCGTCACGCTGTGGTCGTCACGGAGCATGCTTTCAAAGAACAGTTCAGTTTCCCGCTGCAGTGCCTCTCTTAGATTCTCGTCGAATTCTGGGAATTCCCCCAGATCGGGTGCCACCAAGGCCATGTTGCGCAGATACAACCATTGGCCGGCAAAATTGGTCACCAGCGTTCGAGAACGGGAGTCGCTGAGCATACGCCGTACCTGTGTCTCCAGTACGGCGGGATCTCGGAGTCGACCCTCGGCTGCCAGCATCAGAAGCGGTTCGTCGGGGATGCTGCTCCAGAGAAAAAACGATAATCGGGACGCCAATTCGAGATCGCTAACGGGATAAGCTGTCCCCGGCTCGATGTTTTCCGGGTCCTTCTCGATGCGAAACAGAAATTCCGGGGAGACCAGGACTCTTTGAAGGGCCAGCTCGATCCCGTCCTCGAATCCACCCTCTCTCCGGCCGATCAGATATGGGGCCAATAGGGTGGGCACCTCCTCATCGGTGATCGGGCGACGATAGGCGTGACGCGCCAGGGTGGAAATGATCTTCTTGGCGCAGGGTTCCTCGTCTTGACTGCCGGTCGGGCGGCACACGAAAATCCGGTTCCGGCTGGGAGTTTTCCCGGGCCCTCGAGCATTGTAGGGGCCACTGATGGTGATGCTGCCGATTCCGGGTTCTTCCCGCTCCATGCTGGAAAAGGTGGGTTGGATCATCTGTTCTCGTGCCCAGGTTTCCTTCAGGAAAGAGACTCCTACCAGGTGGGGGCCGGCACTCACCTGGAGGCGAACTTCCAGGTGGGCATCCGGAGCGTCTTTCCCAACCGGAGAAATTCGCGACGGGCTGTTGCCGACCGTGAATTGGGCCACATTCAGGCGATCCAGATGGACGTCGAGCTGGTGGTGCTCGGCGAGACCGAAGATGGAAGACCCGTCATAGCTTGATTTCAGACGGGCCTTGATGAGGTACTCGCCGTCGAGCGGGAAAAAATGGCGAACCGCGATTCCACCCCGCGAACCAAAGGGCAGATCCTTGCTGGTACGATCCTCCTGCCCCAGAAATCTGGAGACTTCGAAGGTTTCGGAGTCGGGACGTCCTCCATGATCCCCAATGGCGAGACGGCTGATCTTTCGTGCCGCTGACATATATCTTTCCATCAGCATGGGGGAGAACGAGAGGACGTCGCCGATATTATCGAATCCGTAGCCCGAGTCGTCACCTGGAAGGAGGGATGCTCCATCGATCTCCAGGGCCAGCAGATCTCGGATGGCGTTGGTGTACTCCGAACGGTTGAGGCGATGGAGGACCGGTCTGCCCGGATTGGGAGGGGCTCCATCCAGTTCCTGTTCCAGGTAGGTGATCAGGGAGTCGTAAGCGGCCTCATCCGGCCGAGGCATTCCAGCCGGAGGCATGGCTCGGGCCCGAAGCTTGCGTAACACCTTTTCCCACACCGCCGCCCCTTCGTTGATCAGCTCGAGGTTCATCGAGTCGAGGGTCAGCCCAGCCGTACGAGCTTGTTCATTGTGGCAGATGACGCAGTAGCGATCCAGGACGTCCCGTTGGGTGGAAGAATGGGACGGGACAGGATCCAAAGACTGCGGTCGGGCTTCTTGAATCGAGCCTCCCCCGACTCCAACGATAACGATCCAACCGAGAATGGTTCTAAGCATGGCACCCCAAGTGGTTGATTCAGTATATAGCACGAGGATGCCGGGTATTAAAAGCTTTTTGGTCACGAGGGGTCTGTGTAGAGGTGGCCCGCGACAGGATGAGGCGATCTGGAGATCCCTTTTGTACCTAACCCGCATTTCTCACACCCTCTCTACTGCACCGGCACTCGCCTGCATCTGAGCGAAGCGAAGCCGCCTTCATCTGAGCGAAGCGAATAATGATCCGTCCTGACGGTGTTGCACGACCCGCTTGCGGGTCACGCGCCTTGTCAGGCCGGCCCTTGCACCGCTTCGTGACGAGAAGGTGTGAGAAATGCGGGCTAAGCCTGGTCATCGACCCGGGGTTGCCTTCCATTAATTTGGGATTTATCATGCCAAAGCAATCTCAAAACTGGAGGGCTTCATGACCAATCGTGTTCAGAAGAAACTATCTGAATTGCCGCGGACCAGTCGGCGTCGTTTCCTCAAGTCGAGTGCCTTGGTGGCCGGAGTGACAAGCGCCTGCAGTGACTCATCACCGCCGCTGGATTCCAAACCCCAAACTCTGGGAGTTCCGGCCAGCGCCTATGGACAGAGGTCGGAATTCGAGAGGTCGCTCCGTCAGACCACTCCTTCCGCCACGCCTGAAGCCGGATCGAGCCGCACGCCACTGCACGATTCCTACGGGATTCTGACTCCTTCCTCACTCCATTTCGAGCGGCACCATTCTGGAGTCCCCAGGATCGATCCCACCCAACATCGTCTGCTGATTCATGGCCTGGTAGATCGTCCCTTGATTCTTACCCTGGACGAGATTCATCGTTTGCCCGCCGTGTCCCGTATTCATTTTATTGAGTGTTCGGGCAACAGCGGGAGCGAATGGGAAAATCCACGCTCGAGTGCTCAGGGTTCTCACGGCATGGTGGGCGGCAGCGAGTGGACCGGGGTCCCTTTATCGTTGTTGCTTGCAGAGGTGGGTGTGAGGGATGAAGCTCGCTGGATTGTCGGCGAAGGAGCCGATGCGTGCAAAATGCATCGAAGCATTCCTGTTGAGAAGGCCATGGACGATATCCTGGTCGCCTACGGTCAAAACGGTGAGGCGATTCGACCCGAGCAGGGCTATCCTCTGCGCCTGGTGGTGCCCGGATGGGAGGGAAACACCCACATCAAATGGCTGCGGAGAATCAAGGTGGTGGATCAACCCTATATGTCTCGGGACGAGACGTCAAAATACACGGATCTGATGCCCGATGGGACTGCCCGTCAGTTTACCTTCATGATGGAGGCGAAATCAGTGATCACTTTCCCCTCGGGCGGGAATCAGCTGGCTGGTCCCGGATTCTACGAGATCAGCGGGCTGGCATGGTCGGGCCGGGGTTTAGTGAAATCAGTAGGAATTTCGACCGATGGGGGCGAGACCTGGCGGGAAGCGGAGCTGCAGGAGCCCCGTCATCCCATCGCCTTGACCCGATTCAGACTGCCCTGGGAGTGGGATGGTGGTGAGGTGACCCTGCAGTCGCGGTGCATTGACGAGACGGGCTATGTGCAACCCACCCGCGAGCGACTGATCGAAGTGCGAGGTCTCAACACGCGGTACCACTACAATGGAATCATGATCTGGAAGGTTCTCGCTGATGGGAGTGTAGAGAATGCCTACGCGTAAAGCGATCATCGGGTTTATTGCATGTCTGTGGGGAATGGCAGCGGCGATGTTACCCCTCTGGGGCCAGCTGTCCAGTTATGGATTGGGCCGGTCGCCCACAGCCGGAGAAATCGCGGCCTGGGATCTCAGCATAGGCCCTGAAGGGAAGGAATTACCGCCTGGCGAGGGCACGGCGTTAGCGGGTCGCGAGGTCTTTTCATTGCGGTGTTCGGAGTGTCACGGTACAGAGGGCCAGGGAGCCGACAAAGGGGACGCTCTGGTGGGAGGACAGGGGAGCTTGACTCGTCCCAGACCGGCGAAAACGATTGGAAGCTACTGGCCGTACGCCACCACCATCTGGGACTACGTCAATCGAGCCATGCCTTTCGATCGACCCGGGACGTTGACCCGTGACCAGGTCTATTCGGTAGTCGCCTACCTCCTGTATCTCAACGGCATTATCGGTGAAGAAGATGTGATGAATGCGGCCACCCTGCCTGAGGTGCACATGCCCAATCGCGAAGCTTTTGTTCCTGACCCCCGACCTGATGTGGACTAGAAATTCACGGCCTGGGAGATTCCCTCGGGTTCCTCGACTTTTTGGCACACGCTGTCATCCCGGGCAAGAACGGTGGCCAGGTCGGTGTGCAGTGCGTGTCCGGTCCTGTGAGCCTTGATGTGCCCAATGAGGGGATACCCACAGAGAGAGATGTCACCGATCAGGTCCAGCATCTTGTGGCGAACGAACTCATCGGGAGCGCGTAACGGTCCATTCATTATGGCGGTTTCACTGAGAACAACGGCGTTCTCGAATGACCCGCCTCGAATGAGGCCTTTCCGGCGGAGCTCTTCAACTTCAGAATAAAAGCCGAAAGTGCGGGCGTAGGCTATCTCCTCGGTGTAGG
>JAZFRU010000368.1:0-3758 GCA_036445815.1 Acidobacteriota bacterium
TTCTAACCGTGGTATTCACGGTCTTCTTGATGGTGGCCTACTCGGTGGGATTGGGAATACGAGATAACTATCATCGTTATTATCAAAAAGCTGAGCTTCAATGGACAGAACCCGGCCCCCAAAGCGCACCTCGACCCCACTACTGGGGTGGCATTGTCATCGCATTCGCAACTGCGTGGCTGGTTGTAGAATTTGTTATCAAGCCACAATGATAAGAGCAAATGGTCAGGGATAACCAGGTGTTTTTTGAAATCCACAGGAAGATCCTGGCCGCTGTCCTGTCCTTGATCATCGTTCTTGCCGTCGGAACAACTGGGTACTGGTTGATAGGGGGGCCTCAGTACTCGTGGTTGGACTGCCTGTACATGACGATCATCACGATCTCTACCATTGGCTTTACCGAAATCATAGATCTCTCCAATAATCCTCAGGGGCGGTTGTTCACGATTGTACTGGCTTTGTCGGGAATCGGAGTTCTGACCTATTTGATTTCGACGATCACGGCTTCTGTGGTCGATGGCGAACTCAACGAAGTCTTTCGGAGTAAAAAGATGGATAAAAGCATCCAGAAATATCACCAGCATTTCATCGTGTGTGGAACGGACGCTGTGGCTGAACACATTCTTGCCGAACTTTACGCCACCAAGAGACCGGTTGTGGTGGTTTCGATGAACCCGGATGAGCTAGCAGCCTTGCTGGACCTGTATCCAGACCAGACTTTTGTGGAAGGCGATGCGACTGACAACGGCATTCAGTTGAGAGCGGGAATTGAAAGAGCTGAAGGTCTGTTTGCAGTGACCGAGGACGATAATCAGAATCTGGTGATCTCTCTTACTGCCAAGCAACTGAATCCCAAGATCAAGGTAGTGAGTCGTTGCAGCCACGCGAAAAACATTCAGAAGATGGAAAAAGTCGGAGCCGACAGCGTGGTATCCACCGCCTCCATCGGGGGCTTGAGGATGGCATCGGTCATGGTGCGACCGGCGGTGGTGTCGTTCCTGGATGTCATGTTGCGGGACAACAAGAACCTCCGCATCGAGGAGGCGGTAGTCGGTAGCTCTCTGTTGGGGAAACCCCTCTCGTCTCTCCATCTGGAAAACTATCCGAGTACCCTGATTCTGGCCATTAAGAACAACGATGGCTACGTGTACAATCCGCCTCGCAACCACGTTTTTAAGGGTGGAGAAATGTTGGTCATCATGACCACGCCGCAGGAACGAATCAAGTTCGAGAGTTATCTTCAATCAGCCTGACAGGGCAGGGCACCTTCACCACAGAGACACGGAGACACAGAGAAGGCTGACCCTGACCCCTGGCACTAAAGAGGTAGAGCCCACTCTATGGTCGTCTCTCTCTTCTTTCGTGAAACGTGAAACTTGAAACGTTAAACGCACGGGGCCGGGACCGGCCACAGCCAGTCTCGGACCCGTGCTCCGAATTGATCTGGGATTGGCGGAGACAGTATCATAAGAAGCGTGGAAGCGGTTGTTCCCATACCTGAATTAGAGAGCAAGATCAAAGCCCTTCAGGCTTCGGTTGGGCAGGTCATCAAGGGCAAGCCTGAGGTGGTGGAACTGGTGAGTGTGGCCCTGCTCGCCCAGGGACATCTACTTATTGAGGATGTTCCCGGGGTAGGCAAGACCACGTTGGCGCACGCACTTGCCCGTTCCTTTGACTGTAGCTTTCAGAGGATTCAGTTCACCAGTGATCTTCTTCCATCGGATCTTATTGGGGCTTCCATCTATAACCAGTTGGAACACAACTTCGAGTTTCGCAAGGGCCCATTGTTCGCCAATGTTGTTTTGGCTGACGAGATCAATCGCACCACACCGAAAACCCAAAGTGCCTTGCTGGAAGCAATGAGTGAGGGGAAGGTCACAGCAGAAGGTCAAACCTATGATCTTCCGAAGCCTTTTGTGGTCCTTGCGACCCAAAATCCCATTGAACACCATGGCACCTATCCGCTGCCGGAGTCACAACTGGATCGTTTCATGATGAGAATTGAAATGGGTTATCCCAGTCCAGCCAGTGAGAAGCAGATTCTTCGATCCAACATAAGCTACGATACGGCGGATCATCTTATTCCGGTCATGTCGGCCGCTGAACTGATGGAAGCGCAACGACTGGTGGAACAGGTGAAAATGGACGATGTTCTTCTGGAATATCTCATGGCCCTGGTGAGTGCCACCCGGCAAAGTGAATACCTGGCCCTGGGAGTCAGCCCTCGGGGGGCGATGGCTCTGTATCGAGCAGCCCAGTCGAGAGCCTTTGCCCAGGGGCGCTATTACTGCATCCCGGACGACGTGAAACAATTGGCCGCAGCCGTCTTCTCTCATCGTGTCATCGTCAGCACCAAGCATTCATCACCTTTACAGAAGAGCGAAGAATCCAGGGCCATTATTCAGGAATTGATTGAGGAAGTGGAGGTTCCACTTTAATCTGATGCCCCCTTGGGTGAACTTCAAAGGCATCAAGGAATTCTTCTGGCCTCTCTTCTTTTTGGTTTCAGCATTGGCTCTGGCCCTGCTCAGTTCGGTGGCACGGCACAACGGGCAATTCTTCGCGGCCGCTTTGATGGCCATCATTTCTCTCCTGTTTGCCTTCATCGTGTGCGTGACCCTGGTTCCCAAGCTGCTGGTCCGTATCAAGCTGGATTTCCTCACCAATTTGCGTTTTTTCCGCTTTACGCAAAGAGGCGTGACTTTCATTCTTGTCGTCTTTATCATCGCCTTTGCCACCTTCAATACCGGGAATAATCTACTCATTTTGATCCTTTCCTTCCTGCTGGCCTCGTTGATCGTCTCGGGCATCGTGGCAAACCTGGTTCTGTATGGCCTGAAAATCAGCCTGAGGGTGCCCAAGGGAATTCACGCCCAGCAAAGGGCCGTCTTTCTCATCACTTTGAGAAATCTCAAGAAGTTCTTTCCCTCCTTTGCCCTCCAGCTCAAGGGAGAGAACCCAGATAAGAAGGACTCTCCAGATACCGATCTTTTCGTGCAGTCCAAGCGTTTTCCTTATGTGCAGGCGGGTGAAAAGTTGCGACTGAGACTGCAGTGTCATTTCGGTCGAAGGGGGATTTATCCGGTTGAGGGCTTTGAAATCAAAACCACTTTTCCATTCGGCTTTTTTTGGCGAGGTCGACAGCTGGACGCCTCAGGAAATATCATTGTTTATCCGGAGTTGCGGGATCTGGGTCCGATTTTCACTCGGCATCCGCACATTCAAGGCGTGGAGGAGAAGAATCGCAGGGGACGCAGCAATGAACTCTACAACATCCGGCACTATGAAGCCGGAGACAGTGCTCGCTTCGTTCACTGGAAGTCGACCGCCAAGCTCGGTAGTCTGATGGTCAAGGATTTTGCCTCGGAGCAGGAAGTGCCCTTGAATGTACTTTTTTCCACCTATCTACCGAATCCTTCCCTTTCAGACCTTGAACAGTTTGAAAAAGCAGTGTCCTGTGTGGCATCTCTGGGCCGTTATTATCGGCTCCAGGGTCACAAATTCAAGTTCAATACTGGAGAGTTCGATGTTGCGGTTGACGGAGGTGCTCCAGAGTACGATCGTTTCATGGAATATCTGGCCCAGGTGCGGCCGGCTGAGAAGATTCAGCTTGATGTCGACGAATTCTCCCCTCCCTGTATCTTGTTTGCGGCCGGCGACTCGATGGAAAGGGAGGGAATGCCACAAGTGGATTACCTGCAGCTATGAGCTTTGAGAGGTCTTTTAGAGCGGCCAGTTACCTTTTGTTGTTTTCGGGG
>JAZFRU010000369.1:0-2611 GCA_036445815.1 Acidobacteriota bacterium
GCGTTTAACGTTTAACGTTTCAGGTTTAACGTGGGTCCCGAGTGTGGGAGGCGCCTCGGACGCTGGTCGTCGCCCAGCGGGTTTCAAGTTTCACGTTTAACGTTTCACGAGAGGAAGAACGCGATCCCGCGCCGAATCCGGAGGGCCGCTCATAGAGCGGCCGCTACAATGGGCTTGCCGCCTGATGGATGGGCACACGCCGTGCGCCCCTACACTCCCTTTTCGTTAAACCTGAAACGTTAAACGTTAAACGCGCTGGGCGCATGTCAGCGCTCAGCGGTCCTCATTCCGCCTCTTCCAGCAACTCTTCATTGCCCCATACCTGTTCGACACCCCCTGTCATGAGCACTCCAGAGTCCCGGAACTCCTCAGGGCAGAGGAGATGAAAAAAGACGAAGATGGGCAGATCCAATCCGACACTGAAAGCCTTGATGATCTGATCATGGTCTCCTGCCTTCCAGTGTTGCAAGATATCGCCCAGTCTCTTGGCTCTTCGATAAGCCGCTACCACCTGTTGTCGCTGAAAGGTACTCCTCCCGGACAAGGGATATCGGCTGGTCAGATAGGTCTGAACGGGATCCCTGTCGACTCTCCTGCGCAGTTCGGGCGAGTCGATCCAGTCCCGCCAGAAGGTCGGTTCCGCGTAGCGCCCTGGATCTGCCATTTCGAGGGCTCGAACCAGGGCTTCCCACTGGCGACGGCGGCCGGCTCGCCGCACTCGGGTCAACCCTTCAGGAGAAAAACGGGTCACCACCAGGAGTTGGGCAGTCAAGGGGAACTGAGAGCGAGGCGCCAAATCAAACTGGTTGATCACGCCCATCCGCACTGATAGCTTTAATAATTGCAGAAGTTCGACGTAAGAGAACTCCTTCTCCAGGCCATGACTCCAGAGAAAATCTCTCCGACGACCTTCCTTTGTGAAGGTCTCTCGATCCAGCAGTCTCAAAAACTGGACTTCATCCCAGCTGTGGCGGGCTTTTTGAAACTCCCTCGTATTCTCCAGCACCAGATCTCCGGCAGGACCGATGCGGACGGTCTGCCGCTCCTGGTGTTCGGTGGACTTCTCCATGCCGGCCCAGTTGAGCAGACTCAAACGGACGGTGAAGCGACGTCCCCTGATGCGCTCAAAGCTCCCGGAGAAGCGGACTCCTCGGTCAGGAACAGGAAGGGATCCTTTCAATAGCCGGGAATAGTCCCTACGAAACAGCTCAGGTCCGACCCTGGACCAGCTCGCATTCAGAAGGGCTGCCTGCCGTTTCCAGCGACTTCTTTCCACGGCCAGAGAAATCTCAAGACTTCGTGTCAACGCCCGGCCCAAACCTCGATTCACCTTCCGACTGAGGGGTTGACCGAGTCCCTGGGAAACGAGCCCCAGGACTCCCTCAGAAGAGGGACCCAGTCGGCTCACTCGGAGTTGGCTGCCCAGTTCCACTCCAGCAGAGAACCCGGATTCACGCCGTCGCTCTCGGATTTTCCGAAGTCGAAATTCGGTTCCGGAAGGGCGTTTTCTCAACTGAAGACTGAACTCTCCCTCTTCGGTTACCTGAAACCGGGCGCCCAGAGCTGCACCCACAAACAGCTCTTTCTGCAGAACCATCCAGGGAAGGGTTCCCGGCAGGTTCCATCCGGCTGCCAGAGACCACTCGATACCCATACCCAGTCGCAGTCGCCCATTCCAACGCCAGCGCACCACCTGCCCGTCCTGCATCTGGAGCACCTCGTCTGCATCCAGAGGGGAACGATAGCTCCCCCAGGCCTGGTGAAGTGCCTGAATCGGAGGCGTACCGTCGGGAACCAGCAAGACCCATGACTGATAGAGCCGACTCTGGCCCTCCAGTTCGACGAGAAGACTCGGCCCGGTCTTTCGAACCGATCCTTCCACCTGGGCCTCCAGGTCCCATTGAACGGCAAAATGATGGGAAGGAACACGGAAATTGCCAAGAAAGGCGTTGCCCGCAAACAAGATGCGGGCACGAATCACGGCCTCGGGACGCAGCCGCCAGGCGAGTCCCGCCACATCTTTCACCGCAAAGGAACGGGCTGCTTGAAACAGCCATTCGATCGGCTCAGATCGATCGGCCAGGCCCTTGGGAGAGATCTTGAGGCTCTCCTTGAGAGGTCCCTGCCTCAAGCGCAGTTCCACACGAGAGCCTTCGACAAAGCGAGAATACCCTTCCTCCAACCGCCAGATGACTTGAGAGGCCATGGCTACCTCGACTCCTTAAACGTTCAACAATCTCATCAGGTCCCGGATGATGGCCGCCGTCAAGCCCCAGACAACCTCGGGTCCGTAGTCATAAAAATAAAGGGTCACTTGACGGTCGTGGCGCTGCCGGACCTCTTCCCGAGGGGTGGTCTGAGCAAAAAATTGCAGGGGCACTTCCAGGATGCGCTCCACCTCCTGGGGATTGGGAGAGACCGTGAATCCTGGCTTGAGAAACCCGACATAGGGAGTGACAAGAAGATTGGTCTTGGATCGGTACTCATCACACTGTCCCAGGATTTCGACCCAATCCGCTGAAATCCCCACCTCCTCCCGGGTCTCTCTCAAGGCGGTCTCACTCAGGCTGGAATCTCTCGTTTCCCGCAGGCCCCCGGGAAAGGAGATCTG
>JAZFRU010000370.1:0-3656 GCA_036445815.1 Acidobacteriota bacterium
GCCGAAGCCAAGAAAATGGGAATCTCCCTGGAACGCACGGTCATGCCCAATAATGACCCCCTGCAAGCATCCCTGCTGGCCGACCTCATTCAAGGAAAATCGGGCGACGAGCTGCACCCGCCGGAGTGACGTGGTGAGTTCGTGCAAGTGAGCGGCCTCGCTGTCGCTCGGCCGCGTTTCACGTTTCAGGTTTAACGTTTCACGAAAAGAAACATCGGAGCTCGTTCGGAGTGAGGCAGACGGTTCAGCGGCACCTCCAATGTACTTGCCAGCTGATCGGAGGACGCACGGCCCAGGATGTCTCAGAACTCAGTTTTCTGGGATGGTGCGGCAGGGTGTGTCCGGAGTGTGGGAGGCGCCTGAGTGTGCGCCGATTCCGGAGGGCCGCTCATAGAGCGGCCGCTACAATGGGCTTGCCAACTGATCGGAGGGCGCACGGCCGTGCGCCCCTACGGTTCTTTTCGTGAAACGTTAAACCTGAAACGTAAAACGCGCTGGCTGAGGGCCAGCTCCTACTCCCTCGACCCCGGCGTTACCTTCAGCGTGATCCGTTCATTCCCCCTCATCACCACCACCTCAACCTCAACCCCCACCTTCAGGGCATCAATGGCATAGGTGTAATCATAGATGTTTTCAATCTTCTGACCCACCAGCTCAATCACGATATCGTCTGCCTCCAGTCCAGCCTCCTCAGCGGGTGCCCCCTTCATGACTCCCGATAATTTCACTCCCGTGACATCGCTCTGGGAATAATCCGGAATGGTGCCCAGATAGGCCCGCAGATTGGCCCTGGGTGTGGACGCAGGTCGCTCCATCTGGATGTAATCCGGGGTGGCTTCACTGGTCAATAATGAACGGGCAATCGATCCCATCAACCCAACGATCTTTGCAGAGCCCTCATAATTGACCTTGTCAGCCGTATCACGCGGAGTATGATAATCCGCGTGAACACCGGTAAAGGCACTCAAAATGGGAACCCCTTTAAGATAGAACGAAGTCGCATCGGTGGGCAGGTAACTGTCATTCTGGATCACAATAGGCAATCCTATGGGGACATTGCGTCGTTCCGTCTCGCCCAGCCAAATCGGACTGGAGCCCACTCCCTGCAGCACTACAGAGTCCCGCAAACGACCGATCATGTCCATGTTCAGATAGGCAACAACTTGATCAGAGAGACGGGGACTCTGGTCCTCTTCCAGCATCGTTCTGACAAAATAACTGGACCCGAGCAGCCCCAATTCCTCACCCGACCAGGCACTCACGAGTAAATCATGTTTCATGGGAAGAGTTCCTCGAGCCCTCTGATCTGCCAGATGCTGAGCGATCTCCAGGATTCCACCCACTCCGGAGGCATTGTCATCGGCTCCGTAGTGAATCATTCCATCCTCTTCCGCCCGTGCCAGTGAACCGGCTCCACGACCGCGACCTAAATGATCCACATGAGCTCCCACGATCACGGCCTTTTGAGCCTCCCCTGGAGCCTTCAGCCGCCCCACCACGTTGTTGCCGGTTCGCCTCTCTTTGTGAATCTCGATCTGGGCGCTCATTTGAATGTCGGGGATTTCAAAGCCCATGACCGGGGATCCGCCATCCAGATCACCCTGGAGATCCTGGAGAGTTTTCCCGGCTGCCTGCACCCACTGCCCGGCAAGGGCATCGGTCACCGAAAGCACGGCTATACTGGTGCCGGCCTGGGAATTATCAAAGGACAGGGGAAGCAACTGCTGTTTCACTTGTGAATTGGGCCCACTCACTACCACCAGACCTCGTGCACCGCGATCGCGGGCCGCCATCGCCTTGTAGCGCAGGCTCGAATATCGGCTCAGGTGCTGCCTTAATTCCGGAGACACGTCCTCGGGCAAATAACGAAAGACAAGCACCCACTTATCCTCTACAGCCAGGTGGACATAAGAATCATACTCTCCATTCTCCTCGGATCCGGGCGCGACGATTCCATAGCCGGCAAAGACGACTTCGGCTGGATCAAAACTTCCACTTCCGGAAAAGGCGAGAGGTCTCCAATCTTGATCCACCGACAACTCGACGGGACGGGATTCGTTCTCTAATACTGTTAATCGGTTGTCGGAGCCAAGGGACACCCCGGCCGTGAATTCGAATGCCTGGAAATAGGTACCCTGATCACCGGCCGGCTCCAGTCCCAGAAATTGAAAGACGGAGGCCACATACTCGGTGGCGCGCCTTCCTCCTTCACTTCCGGTGAGCCGGCCCCTCATCCAGTCAGAAGCCAGGTGACTCACGTGCAAACGCAGATCCTCGGTGGTTATCTCCGGACGGGTCTCTTCAAAAGGAGGAGCCGGAGGCAAGGTCTCCTCGCTGTCCCGGCTCATCGGTGAAGCGCCCGATTCCGGACTCGAACTCAAAAGCCGCTGCGCTTCTCCATGGTTCCACTCAGCCGTAAACAACTGGGACTTCCCATCACCGGTACGGGTACTGGTCCAGACCAGTTGGGTGCCGTCGGGACTGAAAACTGGCAAACTGTCGAAGCCATCCTTGAAGGTCACGCGAACCGGTTCAGCCTTACCCTCAACATCGACCAGGAAGAGCTCGAAGTTTCCAAATCCATGCAGGTTATTGGAGAAGATCAGATAGTTTCCCGACGGATGATAGTAAGGGGCCCAGGACATGACTCCCAGACGAGTCACACGCCGTTGCTGCGAACCGTCGGTCTTCATGGTATAGATTTCAGCTGTCGCTCCATCTTCAGAAAACCGTCTCCAGACGATTGCCTCACCATCCGGACTGAAAAAGGGTCCTCCGTCATATCCTTTGTTTTCAGTCAGTCGACGCACCTCACTGCCATCGGCATTCATCAGGTACACATCTACGAGATAGGATTTGTCCCGATCGAAAATCTCTTGATCGGTAGAGGAAAGCTCCTGTTGGTAGGCCTGGCGATTGGATGAGAAGACAATGAGCTTCCCATCGGGGGAGAAAGATCCTTCTGCATCGTAGCCACGAGTCCGGGTTAGATTTTTGAACCGGGTTCCCTCCGAATCAACGGTGTAAATCTCATAGGCCTCGTCGTAGTCCCAGGAATAGCGGCGAGTTTGGCCAGACTCCCGAAACTCCAACTCCTCTTGCTGCTTGCGCCGGGCACCAGGATCGGCATGGGTCGACGCAAAGAGGACCGTATCTCCCTCGGGGTGGATCCAGGCACAAGTCGTCTTTCCGAATCCGGGGCTGACCCGACTCGTGTCGCCCGTGGTCAAATCCATGAGATAGATCTGAAAGAAGGGATTTTCAGGCTCTCGTTCACTTTGAAAAACCAGCTTCGAGCCCTGGCTGCCAAAATACCCTTCACCCGATCGACGACCCTCGAATATCAGCTGACGAGTTGCCGAGAGAAGGCGACTCTCCTGTTCGTCACCTGGTTCATCCTGAACCATGGCCGCAAGGGAAGTGGAGGCGGCCATCGCCCCTTCGGGTGTCAGGGCGATCAGCAGCAATACAATCAGTGTCAGAAAACTCTTCATAGCACCAACGATATGCCGACCAACCTATCAAATTCAAGGGTCCGGGGGATTACAATCACGGCTTCAATACATAACCTTACTATGATATCTTCCCAATTCGGCAAGTCGCATAAATTCTAGTTCTCATTTTGAAGCGACGAAGGCGCCGGCCTGACAAGGCGC
>JAZFRU010000371.1:0-10145 GCA_036445815.1 Acidobacteriota bacterium
ATGGCGTAGATCATATCCTCCGGATACCCTCGATCTTTGAGGATAGCCGCCCCGACACGTGGATGATCTTCAGGATTGGGATTCTTTTCGTAGTCAAAGTCGTGGAGGAGTCCGGTAATGCCCCAGAAATCCTCATCTTCGCCGAAGTGGCAGGCATAGGCTCTCATGGCGGCTTCGACCGCCAGCGCGTGCCTGACCAGGCTTTCGCCCTGGGTATGCTCGTCGAGTAATTTTCGTGCCTCCGGGCGGTTCACCTTCATCTCCACACTCCCCAAAAGATCAGTATAGTTGGCGATTCATGGTAACTTAAAGCCTCTATTTATGCGAAGAGCGAAAATCGTGGCCACCCTGGGCCCCGCCAGCGATACTCTTGAGATGATTCAGGAGCTGATCCGAGCGGGAATGAATGTGGCCCGGCTCAACTTCTCCCACGGCGATCACGCCTCCCACGGCAGGACAATCTCCCGAATTCGTGAAGCCTCCAATAACCTGAGTGCGCCTGTTGCCATCATGCAGGATCTTCAGGGCCTGAAAATCCGGACGGGCGAACTGGAAAACAGCGAACCCGTTGATCTGATCGAGGGTCAGAGTTTCGTGATCACGACCGAAGCGATCAAGGGCAATCGGAAAAGGGTCTCCACCTCATACGCGTCCCTGCCCAGGGACGTGACGGTTGGAAATCGCATTCTCCTGTCGGATGGGTTGCTCGAACTCCTGGTGACTTCCACAACCGATACAGACGTAGAATGTGAAGTCATCACCGGCGGGAGGTTGGCGCAAAATCAGGGCATCCATCTGCCCCAGGTCAGCATTTCGGCTTCTGGCCTGACGGAAAAAGACCGGGCTGATCTGGCCTTTGGAATAGAGCACAAGATCGACTGGGTGGCTCTTTCTTACATTCAAAGTTCCGAGGATATCCACGGCTTGAAAAAGGAGCTCGCTTCCCTGCATAGCGACATACCCATCATCGCGAAGCTGGAGACACCTCTGGCCATCAAGAACCTGGAAGCCATCATGGAAGCCTGCGAGGCCGTCATGGTGGCCCGAGGGGACCTGGGGGTGGAATTGTCTCCCGAGAAAGTTCCCGTGATTCAGAAATTGGTGATCGCTCGAGCCAATCAACTGGGGAAACCGGTTATCACGGCCACTCAGATGCTGGAATCGATGGTCAGTAATCCCCGGCCCACCCGGGCCGAGGCCTCCGACGTGGCCAACGCCATTTTCGATGGATCCGACGCGGTCATGCTCTCTGCTGAAACCACCAAAGGTCGGTATCCGCTTGAATCAGTCGGCATGATGGCCAAGATCATCGATGAAGCTGAAAGAGCAGGTTCGCGGAGTCATGCGGGCCGGCTGGAGAAAGCCGAGAATCTTTCCTTTCCGGAGGCCGTCTGCAACGCTGCTTTTCATGCCTCGAAGTCGATCAATGCCCGGGCTATCGTCGTTTTTACTCAAACCGGCTCAACGGCGCGCATCATTTCCAGGTTCCGTCCCTCTGCTGACATTTTTGCCCTCACGCCTCATGCTTCCATCATGAATCGAATGGCCCTTTACTGGGGCGTTCACCCCCTGCAAATGCCAGAAATCACCAATGTGGAACAATTGATTCAGGAACTGGAAAGGCTTCTGCTGAAACTCCACCTGGTTGTCCCTGGAGACAACCTGATCATCCTCACGGGAGCTCCCATCATCGAGAGGGGCAACACCACGCTGATGAAGCTGCACGAGGTGAAGGCCTGACCGGAGGAGCGCTGGTCTTCGACCAGCGCGTTCCAGGTTCCACGTTCCACGTTCCACGCGGGTCCGGAATGTGGGAGGCGCCTCAGTGCACCCGGGGCTCTCTGCATTAGTCGCCCTGAGGTATCTATTCTCAAGGCATCCGTGTGTACGGGCCATTCTGAGGGTGCTTCTCCGGAGCCCTGAAGGGGCGGCATGGAAAATAGCCCAGGGCGTGAGCCCTGGGTTGTTGAGATCAGCCCAAAGAAGAGCCCTGTAAGGGCGATGTAAGATATTCACATCGCCCTTACAGGGCTCCTCACTGACAACACACTTTCAATCCTGGGGCTCACGCCCCAGGCTATTAAACATCACCCCTTCGGGGTTCTGACCCTATGCCCCTAAGATATTCCTTTTCCTCCCACATTTCGGACCTATTTTTCTGGTTTGGCTTAAATCGGAAGGACGAGAAAAAGGAAAGAATTGTTTTCTCTGTGTCTCTGAGTCTCTGTGGTAAAAACGACTTCTCTGTGCCTTGGTGGTGAAGAGCCACCCCGATCAGGCGATTGACTGTCGGCGGCGGAACAGGTTTGAAACAAGCCGGATCAGGTAGAGACTGCCTCGCGAAATGTCATCCATATAGGAATACACCGTGGGCAGAATGATCAGGGTGAGAAAAGTGGAGGTGGTCAGGCCGCCCAGAACGGCCAGGCTCACCGGAGTCCACATACCGGTCCGACCGCTCGCAGCAGGGAAATATTTCGGGAAAAGAGCGGGCAGGCATAATGGCAAAAGGCCGAATATGGACGTGGCCGCCGTCATTAAAATGGGACGAAGCCGGTCCATTCCACCCTGACGAATGGCCTCACTGCGGGGCAGGCCCTGATCTCTCAAGATATTGATGTGAGCGATGAGAATAATCCCGTTGTTCACAACGATCCCGAAAAGCACCAGGATGCCCAGATAGGCCATGGAATTCAAGGTGGTTCCTGTCAGGTAAAAAATCCCGGCCACGCCAATGACGGAGAAGGGGACGCAAAAGAGAATGGTCAACGGGTGAATAAAACTCTCAAACAGGGCGGCCATGATGATGTACATGAGAACGATGGCCAGGATAATGGCAAAAAAGCTGTCCTGTTCGCCACGCTGGAAGCGCATGAAGTCCCGACCAAAATCAAACGAGTACCCTGCCGGAAGCTGAAGCTGACTCTCCAATTCTCCTCGGATTGCCTCGGTGAGGAACATTCCGCCACCCCGTTCCGCATTCGCCGTGACCTGGAGTGTCCCCTTGCGATCATCCCTGCGAATGGATAAAGGACCCTTCTCATATCGATAATCGGCAACGGCATAGAGAGGGATCATTTCCCCATTTCGGTTTTCAAAATGGACATTCTGCAACTCCTGCAGACTCAAACCGTCCTCTTCTTCCAGCTGAACCACGACATCGATTTCGCCATCATCGCTCTTGTATCGAGTGACGGCCCGAGTACTCAGGGCCGAAGCAACGGTTCGGGCAACCAGCTGGGAAGAAATGCCGAACTGCTCCGTTCTTTGCCGATCCACCATCAGGTGAATCTCCTCATCTCCCGTCTCCAGGGAACTTTCGACATCCTTGAGCTCCGGAATCCCCGAGAGAATCTCTTTGACCTGATCGGCGTACATCGCCAGGACCGCCGATTCATCCCCTTTCAGCTCAACGTTGACGCCCATTTCGCCGCCACCCATGTGGCGCCTGCGTCCAAAACTGAATGCAGCGCCCGGGACCCTCGGGAAAAGACCTCGCACTTGCTCCTGGACCACCTCGGTCGGCAGGATGTCGCCCTCTTCTTCCAGGAAGATCGTCATACTTCCCCGGTATTGCCCGCGGTTGGTGGTCCGATTGCTGAAGTTGCTGGAGACGCTGGCTACGCCCAGTCTCTCCTTGCTGTCCAGAATGAGCGCCTCCACATCGGTGAACAGGACGACCATGTCCTCAGCCGAAAAAGAACGCTCCATGGTCACGTTCACTCTCAGGTTTCGTTGAGATACTCGCGGAAGCATCTCCCGGTCAATCGAAGTGAAGAGGTGGTAGGAGGCGAATCCGATTAGCGCCATCGCAATGATCGCCACGAACCGCCAGCGCAGCAGCCATCCCATCAACATCCCGTAGCCCTCGGTCATCCACACGATGACTCGCTGTTTGGGCTTCTCTTCTCCCGTGAAAATTCGACTGGACAACATCGGGATCAAGGTAAGAGCAACGATCAGAGCCGCCGTGAGAGCCACCCCCACCGTCAACCCGAAGTCCCGCATGAAACGCCCCATCTGCGAACTGGGAGCAAAGATAAAGCTGGCAAATACCACCAGGGTGGTTGCCGTGGAGGCCAGCACCGCCATTCCGACTTCCTTGCTTCCTCGAATGGCTGCCTCACGGGCATCCAGGCCCTTGTCCTGCTTGTGGCGAAAAATGTTCTCCAGCACCACCACGCTGCTGTCCACCAACATCCCGATGGCCACCATGAGTCCCATTAGCGACACCACATTCAGGCTGATATCGGAGCCCGCAAATACCCTGAGCATGTACATGAAGGCGAACGTGAAAACAATCGACACCGGAATGGCAACGGAAATGATGACGGTGCTGCGGAACTTCCTTAAAAAGAAAAACAGCACACCCATGGCCAGAAAACCGCCGTAGATTCCGGCCACTTTCAGGTCATCCAGGCTCTTGGTGATATCCTCGGACTGGTCTCGGAAAATCCTTGCCGACAATTGACCCTGCAGCTGAGGCAGTGCCTGGATCGCCTCCAATTCCGCTTTCAGCAATTCGGCCACCTTGACGACATTGGCGGTGGAAGCCTTGTAGACGTCGATATTGACGGCATCAATGCCGTTCAGCCGAGAAAAGGATGTCTTCTCAGGATAATCGTAATTTGCCTGGGCGACATCGGCCAGGGTGAACCGTCCACCGAGCAGCGGGAGATTGGCAATCTCATCGATGTCCGCGAACTCGCCCACCGTTCTGAGGCTGTACTTCTTACCGCCATCCATGACGTAGCCCCCGGCAACGTTGAGGTTGTTGCTGCGCAGAGCCTGGTTCAAGTTGTAGATGTCGATACCGTAGGCCTGAAGCAAGCCCTGGTCCAGATCAATAATAATCTGTTTGGAATCCATGCCCCTGACCTCGACATTGGCCACCCCGTCGATTCGTTCCAGGCGTCGGCGGACAATCTCCTCAACCACCTGGTACAGCTCTTCGCCGGCCCCACTCCAGGCCACAGAAAAGCGCAGCACCGGTTGATCGGAATTGTGCCATCTCCGGATGGCCACGCGCTCCACGTCAGTGGGCAAGGTATTCCTGACCTGATCAATCCGGTCTCGTATGTCCAGCGACATGAGATCCATGTCGGTCCCCTGCTTGAACTCAAGCCGAAGCGTGGACCGACTGCCGGAGGATGTCGAGTTGATGCCCTCCAGATTGTCCAGTGTGCTCAAGGCCTCTTCAAGCGGCCGGGTGATGTTCTGCTCCACCTCTTCGGGAGAAGAGGATGGATAATCCACGTTCACCGACAGCATGGCAAAGGAAATCTCCGGCATCTGCTTGAGCGGTAGGCGTTGAAGGGACAAAACACCTAAAACCAGGACGCAGAGGGTTGCCATCAGGACCGATACCGGTCGAAGCACCGAAATTTTGGACAGATTCATGTCCGTTTCTCCCGGGTAATCAGAGTGTACAAAACAGGGACCAAACCCAGCGTCAACAGGGTCGATGTGATCAATCCACCAATCACCGTAACGGCCAACGGCACCCGAAGCTCAGAGCCTTCACCCAGGCTCACCGCCATGGGAATCAAGCCGAGGACCGTCGTGCTGGTGGTCATCAATATGGGCCTCAGCCGCACGATACAAGCCTGTTGGACGGCTTCCAACTTATCCATCCCCTGTTTTCTTAATTGGTTGGTAAAGTCTATCAAAACAATGGAGTTGTTCACAACGATGCCCGCCAGAATCACCACTCCGATTAACACGACAACGCTCAGCACCAACTGGGTCAGATAGAGGGCCGCCGCCACACCAATCAGAGCGAAGGGTATGGCAAACATGATGATAAAGGGTTGAACCAGGGACTCGAATTGGGCGGCCATCACCAGGTAGACCAGGAAAACGGCCAACAATATCGCAAATTGCATGCTCTCAAAGGCCACCACTCGCTCCTCGCTCTGCCCTCCCACATAAGGCTGCATATCCGGTGGCAACTCGAAATTTTCCAGGACCATCTCGATCTCAGTGACCAGACTTTGCAGATCTCGCCCCACGATATTGGCCGAGATGAGAGCTACCCGCTGGGGGCCGATTCGTCTGATTTCAGGGGGGCCTTCTTCCAAAACCACCTCGGCCACGGTGGACAGTTGAATGGCGACTCCGTCGGGCCCATTGATAACCAGGTTCTCCAAATTAAAAAGAGAGCTGCGATCTTCTTCAAGGACCCTGACCCTGATGTCGATTTTCCGATCCAGTTCATTCAGTTCGGTGGCCACCTCTCCTTGAACCTTGTTGCGGATCATCCCGGCGGCTTGACTGATCGTCAGCCCGTAGTTGGCCAATTTTCGGCGATCAAAGCGGATCTGGACCTCTGGATTGCCGCCATCGGTACTGGATTTGAGATCCCTCAGACCCGGAATCCGGGCAAGTCTTTCCCGGATCCGATCGGCATGCGTCTTCAAGGCGGCCAGGTTATATCCCTGGATGACCACCTCGATGGGGGTCTTGAAACTGAATAGGGCCGGCCGGGAAAACTTGTAGTCCACCGCCGGCAGAAACTGAAATTCACGCCGCAAACCCTCCAGCACTTCCGTTTCCTTCTCCCTCAGCATGTCCGGTTCCAGGGCAACCAGAACCTGACCAATGTGTTCTCTCTCCTCGACCGCGGAGGCACCCGTCTGGTTCCCTGAACCCACGATGGTGTAGTACATCTCGACCCCTGCCTGTCGCTCAATAAGGGCCTCGATGTCCTCCAGGCGTTGCGCAGTCTGCTCCACCGGGGTTCCGGGTGGAAGCTGCAAATCCACAAAAAACTCGCCCTGGCTGATCTCTGGAATCAGTTCTCCCCCCAGACGGCCGAGCAGACCCAGGGCACCCGCAAACAATGCCAGGGTCACGGCCAATGAGGCGACTCTCTGGCGTAACACCAGCTTCAGAAACCAGGAATAGGGGCGAACCAGAAAGAAGTCCTTGTGTTCTTTCCTGGGAGCATCGGCCGTGAGGGCCTTCTCGTTTGCCTGACTCAAGCTGGCCAGCATGGGGATCAGCATGATGGCCACCAAGAGAGAAGCGGCCAGGGAAAAGGTAACGGTCAAGGCCTGATCGGCAAAAAGCTGTCCTGCGATCCCTTCCACAAAGACAATCGGTGCAAAAACGCAGATGGTGGTCAGGGTGCTGGCGACAACGGCTTGCCCCACCTCGCTGGCTCCCAGGTCGGCCGCCTCCCTGGGCAGATGCCCTTTCACCTGATACCTGTAAATGGCTTCCAGAACCACGATCGAGCTATCCACCAGCATTCCAATGCCCAATGCCAATCCGCTGAGCGACATGATATTCAGGGAAATGTCGAATCCGTACATCAAAAAAAAGGTGGCGACGATTGAAATCGGGATCGACAAGGCAATGATCAAGGTGCTCTTGACGCTTCTCAAAAAGAGAAACAAGACTCCGATGGCCAGTATTCCTCCGATGATGGCCGTATTCCGAACCTCTTCAATGGAATTCTCTATGAATCGTGATTGGTCGAAGACCACCTCAAAATCAAGGGGATCTTTTTTCCCCTGGTACTCCCCTTCCAACTCATTCAAACGATTCTGCACCAGCTTGGCCACGGTCACGGTGTTGGCGGCGGCGGCCTTGAAAACAGCAATTTCAACGCTTTCTTCCCCATTGATCCGAGTAATGACCTTGCGTTCCTTGTAGCCGGAGTAAACGATTCCGATATCCTCCAGACGGATGGGAATCCCGTTCCTCTGGGCTACAATGACCTCGTTGATCTCCTCGACATCTTCAAACTCATTGAGGGTTCGAACCAGATACTTACTCTCGCCCTCCTGGAGGGTGCCTCCTGTCAGATTGATGTTCTCCTGAGCCAGCCGAGAGGTGACTTCCTGAATCGAGATTCCCAGGGAAGTGAGTCGCTGCTCATTCAGCTCGACCTGAATCTCCTCTTCGAATCCTCCCGACACCCGGACCGCAGCCACCCCGTCAAGGCTCTCCAGGTCAGACCTGATGAATTCTTCACAAAGATAACGGATGGCCGATAAATCGGGCGAACCTGAGACACTGACCCTCATGATGGGATCACTCGAGGGATCATAGCGAAGAAGAATGGGCTTGTCGGCTTCCAACGGCAGTCGCAGCAGATCCAGCTTTTCTCGGACATCCAGACCGGCAAAATCCATGTCGGTGTTCCAGCTGAACTCCAGGATGACATCGGATACCTCCGGCCTGGAGATTGAGCTCACTCGGACGACATTGTTGACCACGCTGACGGCATTTTCGACCGACTCGGTAATCAGATTCTCGATTTCAGCGGGAGCGGCACCTTCGTAGTTGGTGCGAATGGTGAGAGTTGGATAGGAGATTTCAGGGAGAAGATTCAGAGCCAGCCGATTGTAGGAAACACCGCCAAAAACAGCAATCGCCAGAAACAACATCGTCACTGTAACGGGACGACGAATCGAAAATCCAACAACTCTCATGGCTGCCGGTGCGTATCTCTGGTTCTAAAGCGCCGCATCATCTCCTGTGCGAAGCCCCTTTTCTTGTCAAAATCGGTGGCCAACTCGGGATCATCGGACAAGCGGGATTGGTACTCTTCTCGAATTTGAGGATCGTTAAGTAGGCGGCCCATCATTCGCTCTACTATCTCCGGAGACATCTCGCGCAGACCTTCTCGACCAGCGGGTCCCCGACCTCTTGCCTGTTCCCGTCGCGGTTCCCGACTGGAGGCTTCTTGGGGCTTCGCGTTACCGGAAGCACTCGCCGGCACAGACGTCACCCGCTCTCGAGGGGGCCGAGGTGCGGGCTGGTCCAGAGGGACCGCTCCTTCCCACGACAGGACATTGACGGCATAGCCGTCTGCCAAACCTTCATGACCGACCGTGACAACCGCCTCACCTTCCCGGACGCCCTCGACAATTTCGATCCGATCGATGTCACTGAAGCCGAGGGTAACATCCCGTTTCTCGACCTGGCCTGCAGCCGTTATAACGAAAACCTTGCTTTCATTCCGCTCACGCAAAATGGCCTTCTTGGGAATCACCACCGCATCGGGTCGTGTTTCAGTGGCGATATACACGGTTCCAAACAGTCCCGGTCTCAGTCGATTGGTTCGCTCGATTTCCAGCGTTACCTTGACCGTGCCCGAGGCGGCATCGATGGTGGGATTAATCATTTTGATTCGAGCTGGAAACCTCTCCTCTGGAAAGGTCTCTACCGAGAGACTGGCCGGTTGGCCCACCCTCAGTTCTGGCAAGTCCTTTTCCGGAACAAAAATTCTCGCCCACAAGGGAGGAAACTCTTCAATGCTGAAGACTTCCTGATTACTGTTAACCCGGTCGCCCACTTCGACCATTCGGTGGGTGACCACACCGTCTAGAGAAGCGGTGATCCGGGTATACTCCATTTGGATCGTGGCCGCCCGCAAGCGAGCCTGTGCCGCCTGATACTGCTGCTCGGCGGTGTCTATGGAGAGTCGATCGGTGCGATTGGTCAAGGATGTCTGGTCCAATTCCTGCTGACTGATCAACCTTTGGGAAAACAGATCCAGGGCGCGGGCCTGGTTGACTTTTGAGAGTTCTCCCTTCACTTCTGCCTGCTCAACCTGAAGTCTCGCCTGATCGACAGCGATATCCGCCTGTTCGTATTCGTTGCGCACTTCTCGATCCTCAAGTCGGAGCAGCAGGTCTCCCTCTCGAACCGGGGTTCCCTCCTCCACCAGTATCTCTTCGACAAGTGCATTGAGCTTGGCGTATACGCTGACCCTTCTTATCGACTCGACCGTCGTGTTGGAGACGATGTATGTGGAAATGGGCTCGGTGGTGGCCTGGAAGGCCCTTACGCTGACGGCTTGAACATCGGTAGCACCACTCCAACCGCCGCGGCCGGGGCCTCCACCCTGGGCGAACCTGTTCTGCCCAGTCTCGGCATCCTCGGAGCTTGAACAGGCCACAACGAAAACGCACTGTAAGAGCAATACGAGGCCAATAGATTTGTATCGCATAAATGTTCCTGTCTGGCTTTGCATGGATTCGGCCCGGGTTATTATACGAACTGACCCTATCTTCGTTTCAAATAGTTGTTCTCGTCCGAATCGGCTAACTTCTTGGGAGTATAGCGCAAGAGTGCTCAAATGCGGCGTTTATATTGTGAAGAGGAGGCCTGATGGCGGTTGAATTTCTGGA
>JAZFRU010000372.1:0-2110 GCA_036445815.1 Acidobacteriota bacterium
CTGAATGGCAGGCGTTAGCCAGGCGAATCATGTTAAATCGACACAAGGGGAAGTGTACGCTATGCGTCTTTCTCATAATTCTTGGTAGCTGTTTCGGACCTCCAGAGAGTGGCAAAATCGAGGAGGCTCAAGCACTTGATAGCGAAGCTTTTCTTTATTTGGCAGCTACTTTGATCGTTGATGATGCAATGAACGGTTTGCAGCAGATTGATGGAAACGCAGATGGAAAGGTGATTGCAATCGACCCCAAGACTATCCCCGGGAACTCACCTCAGCTCGCTCAACTGATACAGAATAAGTTGTCCGAAGCAGGAATCCCTTGGGTGGAGATCGACCTTAAAGGGGATTTCCAAAACTTGCCCGGGAATTGGGGTACAAGAGATGGCGGTTTTAAAACGAATTGGTCCCACATTCTCCTTACGGTCGATGTCCGGTCCGGCGCTTTGATCAGGAATTTGAGGTGGTCATTCTACTGTGGCGAACTCTGCGCGAGGGGAAAATCCATAGACTTCAGGTGGGAAGATGGAAATTGGATTCAGACACTCGAAACCTATATACGTTCTTAGGGCTGGCTAACAAACCGCTAGAGCGGCCCCTAAGTGTCACGGGCCTTGCGGGGCAAGTCACGCGCCACCCGGGCCGCTCAGCGGCCATGCGTTAGCTGCACAAGAACTCACATCCTCTAATCTGAACGTCGAGGATCCAAAGATAAACCAGGAGGAAAAGCAAAATGAAAGCAAAGAAACTTTTTATAACAGGTAGCCTGGCCTTTTTTATGGCGGCAGGAATGACCTGGGCGGCCGAAGCGCCCAGGATGAAGATGACTACGGAGGTCCCACCCGGGGTCGCGACCCCGGACAAACTGGAGACCTCCCTCGGAACCCTGACCTCCGTCGATGGTGTGCCTGACGCGGAAACGACTCAGAAGGTTTACGATAACCTCGATCTAAATCGTGCCACGGAGGCGTTCCTGAACGGTCTGCCGATCGCTTCGATGTATGCGATGAAGAAGGGGCTTCTGGAGCTCGGTCCCGCCAACACCACGGCCGGTCTTTTCGAAGAGTTGATGGACTCCAAGGCGCTCTGGCTGACTCCGAACACCACCTCGGTCTACATGGCGAGCTGGCTGGAGCTCGGTGACGAGCCAATGGTGATTGAAACGCCCCCCGATGTCCTCGGCTTTCTCAATGATGCATGGTTCAAGTATGTGATCGATTTCGGCAGACTCGGTCCGGACAAGAGCAAGGGCGGCAAGTTCCTGATCCTGCCTCCCGGCTATGATGGCGATGTGCCGGAAGGCTATCACGTCGCGAAAACCAGCACCTACGGAAACTGGGTGGTCTGGCGCGGTTTCCAGGTGGACGGCTCGCCGAAACCAGCGGTTGATGCAACCAAGAAACTCTTCAAGATCTACCTGCTCTCGAAGAAGGACAATCCGCCAGCGATGACCTTCGTGAACACCTCGGGCAAGTTCCACAACACGATCCACCGCATGGACTTCGGATACTGGGAGGAGCTCAACGCGACCATTCAAGCTGAGCCTCTTGAAGGGCTTGACGTGGAGACCCGCGGTCTGCTCGCCTCGATCGGCATCAAGAAGGGTCAGGAGTTCAAGCCCGACGCACGGATGAAGAAGATCCTCACCGACGCGGCCGCGATCGGGTCGGTGACCGCTCGGGCCTTGACGGCCCGACCGAGGGATCAGCGGCACTACCTCTATCCCGGCAAGCGGGTCTGGACCAATCCCTTCCTGGAGGGACGTTACGATTTCCTGCTGGATGGCGAGCGACTTCTGGATTCGCGCGTCTACATGCACTTCTACGCCACTGGAATCACCCCCGCCATGGCGTTGAAGCTTGTGGGTAAGGGATCGCAGTATGCCATCGCCTACCTCGACAAGGCAGGCAATGCTCTCGATGGCAGCAAGACCTACAAGATCAACCTGCCCAAGGACGTCCCGGCGAAGGACTTCTGGTCCTTCACCCTCTACGACAATCAGACCCGCGGCATGCTGCAGACCGACCAGCGCCTTCCGGGCATTGACAACAAGACGGAGGGCATGAAGCAGAATGCGGAGGGCTCCTACGACATCTACTTCGGACCGAAGGCT
>JAZFRU010000373.1:0-2689 GCA_036445815.1 Acidobacteriota bacterium
GGCAAGACAACCCTGTTCAATCTGATCGCGGGAGCGCTCAAACCGGACAGCGGGAGGATCCTCCTCGACGGGAAAGACGTTACCGGTCTCCCGCCCCATGAGTTGTTTTCCAAGAAGTTGCTGCGGACCTTCCAGATTGCCCATGAATTTCATACCCTCAGTGTGCGCGAAAATCTGATGATGGTGCCTCCTAGACAGGTCGGAGAAAGTCTGCTGGGCGCCTGGTGCCGACGTGGTGCGGTCCGGATCCAGGAAGAAAAAATCCTTGAAAAAGCGCGGGAAGTGATGGACTTTCTCAATCTGAGCCACCTGGCCCATGAAGTGGCGGGCAATCTTTCCGGAGGACAGAAGAAGCTTCTCGAACTCGGCAGAACAATGATGGTGGAAGCCAAGCTCGTCATCCTCGATGAAGTCGGCGCCGGAGTCAACCCGACGCTCAAGCAGGAGATCGGAGATCATATCCTGACGATGAACCGTGAACGCGGATACACCTTCTGCATGATTGAACACGACATGGATTTCATCAGCCGTCTCTGCGACCCGGTGATCGTGATGGCCGAAGGCAAGTTGCTGGCGCAGGGAACGGCGGAAGAGGTCAAGGCCAACGAGGAGGTAATCGAGGCGTACCTCGGCCACGGAGTGCGGAAACAACCACCCCCTAACGCCTCTTTGGAAAAGGGGGGGGAGGTTTCATGAGCTACCTGATCGGCGAACGCATGACCGGCGGTTACGGAGGTGCGGACATTCTCAAGGACTGCACAATTTCCGTGGACCGTGGTGAAATCGCGGTGGTGGTGGGTCCCAACGGCGCGGGGAAATCCACCGCCATGAGGGCCATGCTCGGACTGCTCAAGCCACGGGAGGGGAAAGTGCTTCTCAAAGGCGAAAACATCACCGGACTTTCACCCCAGCAGCGGGTGCAACGCGGGATGGCCTTCGTGCCCCAGACTCACAACGTCTTCGTCACCCTCACCGTCGAGGAGAACCTGGAGATGGGCGCCTACCTGCGCAGGGACGACATCTCAGGGACCATGGAGAGGGTCTTCGAGCTATTTCCTGTGCTCAAGGAAAGGCGCAGGCAGGCGGCCGGAGAACTTTCCGGAGGCCAGCGTCAGCAGGTGGCGGTCGGACGTGCGCTGATGACCCTGCCGACTGTGCTGATGCTTGACGAACCGACTGCGGGAGTTTCACCGATTGTGATGGATGAACTGTTTGAACGCATCCTTGAAGTCAAACGCACCGGCATTGCCGTGCTGATGGTCGAACAGAATGCCCGTCAGGCACTGAGTATTGCCGATCACGGGTTCGTGCTGGTCACCGGAGAAAACCGCTTCACCGACACCGGCGAGGCACTGCTGGCCAATGCCGAAGTGCGCCGCTCCTTTCTGGGGGGCTGACCCCCGCTATAGTTGAGGATAAGGATTTGGAATACACGACAGATCTGCTGAATGCCCTGGTTTTACTCTCGAACTATGTGCTGATCCCCTCCTTATCTTATGGATCCCAGCTGGCTCTCGGCGCGGTGGGGGTTACGCTGATTTTCGGCATCCTGCGCTTCGCCAACTTTTACCATGGGGAGATGATGGCCTTCGGGACCATGTGCACCATTTTCATCACCTGGTGGTTCCAGTCCATGGGCTTCACCGCCGGTTTCTTCCCCACGGCACTGCTGGCTCTGCCCCTGGCGATTCTGATAACCATGTTGCTGGCCCTTGCCACCGAGCGTTCTGTCTTCCGTTTTTACCGCCAGCGCAAGAGCCGACCGGTGATCTTCGTCATCGCATCGGTGGGGGTGATGTTCATGCTGAACGGCATCATCCGGATGATCATCGGCCCCGATGAAATTCTATTCAGGGACGGACAGAAATTCCTGATCAAGGCCGGGGCTTTCAAAAAAATGACGGGCTTGAGCGAGGGCCTGGCGCTGAAACAGACCCAGGTGCTGACCGTCATTCTGGCGGTTCTGGCAGTGCTGCTGCTGTTCTGGTTTCTCCAGCGCACCCGAACGGGCAAGGCGATGCGCGCTTTTTCCGACAATGAAGATCTGGCCCTTCTTTCGGGCATCAATCCGGAACGCATTGTGATGGTGACCTGGGTCATCACGGCAACCTTGGCGACTTTGGCCGGGGTGCTCTACGGGCTGGACAAGAGTTTCAAACCGATGGTCTACTTTCACCTGCTTCTGCCGATATTTGCCGCCGCCATCGTTGGCGGTATCGGTCAGCCCGTCGGAGCGATTATTGGCGGGTACATCATCGCCTTCTCGGAGGTGACCGCGACCTATGCGTTCAAGAAATTTCTGAAATACCTCCTGCCCTCCGACATGGCGCCGGACGGACTGATACAGTTTCTGGGCACGGACTACAAATTCGCGGTGTCCTTTCTGATCCTCGTCCTGGTCCTTTTAGTAAGACCGACCGGGATTCTGCGCGGGAGGGTGCTATGAACCAGACTGTTAGGGCAACCATCTGCTTTTCAATCATGGCCGTGCTGCTGCTGGCGGTAGGGTTCGGCCAGTCCTGGAACGTGATGCTGGCGATCTTCAATCTCTGCCTGATCTCGGCGATCATGTCGATGGGGCTCAACATGCAGTGGGGTTATGCCGGGCTGTTCAATGCCGGGGTGATGGCCTCCACTGCGGTGGGAGGACTGGCAGCGGTGCTGATCTCTTATTCTCCGGTCGGGAAAG
>JAZFRU010000374.1:0-7443 GCA_036445815.1 Acidobacteriota bacterium
CGTATTGATGACCATGACCGACGGCCGGTTTGTCTATGTCAATCCCGACCAGGATTCAAAGCAGAAAGTGGACTATCTGCGCTATCCGTCCCGGAGGTCGTATTTGGACAACTAGAGCCCGCATTTCTCACACCTTCTCGTCACGACGGCGGCACCGCTTCACGACGACCTGGTGAGAGAAAGACAGGCTTGAGCGGCTTTCCGGATTCGGCGCGCTGAGGTGTCTCCCACACTCCGGAGACAACGTCAGAGGATAGACGCGACAATCCCTTGTCAGGGGTCAGGGGTCAGGGGTCTCCTGCCCCATTGCCTTTACATCCCTTCAGGCTTATCATTCAGGGTAAACAACCTGAGGGAAAGGAACCCCTTGATCGGGACAACCATCGGCCAATATAAGATTCTTGCAAAGATCGGCCAGGGAGGTATGGCGGAGGTCTTCCTGGCACAGGATACGAACCTGGATCGGAAAGTTGCGTTGAAGTTTCTTTCCCAGGAGTTACAAAAGAATCCGACGGCGCGAACACGCTTCGTTCGGGAGGGTAACCTGGGACGCGCTCTGAAGCATCCCAACCTTTGTCAGATATATGAAACAGACGAGGTTGAGGAGAAGGCTTTCATCGCCATGGAATATGTTCCGGGTGAAACTCTGAAGGAGAGGATTGCAAGGGGCCGGTTACCTTTAAATCAGGTGCTGGGAACGGTCATTGAAATTGTTGAAGCCCTGGAGAAAGCTCATGGAAAGGGATTTATCCATCGTGACATCAAACCCTCGAACTTTATCCTGACACCTGAGGGGCAAACCAAGGTGATGGACTTTGGTTTGGCCAGGCGAATCCTTACTGACAGCTCTGATACTTCATCCGATTGGTTGACGACTCTGACCTCTCCAGGGATGGCGGTGGGTACGCTTGCATACATGTCTCCGGAGCAGCTGCGGAGCCAGCAGGTCGACGTTCGATCGGACATCTTTTCCCTGGGAGTGGTGCTGTATGAAATGTTGACCGATGTCCATCCATTCATGAAGAACGGACCCTTGGAGACGGCCAGTGCTATCCTGGATGAAAGTCCCGTCCCACTCGCTCGATACACGGCGGAGGTGACCCCACGTCTTCAGCAAATCGTAAAGAAAATGCTGGAGAAAAGTCCGGATGACCGGTACCGAAGGATCCGGGAGGTGAAGGTTGATCTGAGTGAACTGACCCCTGTCCGCTGATCCCTGACCTCTGATTTTGCGTCCTTACCTTCCTTTTCGTGAAATATGGAACCTGGAGCGCGGTCGCGAGCGACGCGAGGCCGCTCCCACAGCGACATGTACAACTCATTTTTCCTTCAGCGCAGCTTTCAAGTCTAGATTTCGGATCAGCCGATGAAGGTAGTTGGGATGGAGATTCAGGAGTTTGGCCGCTTCGGTGTAATTCCCGTTGGTCTCGTCAACGGCCTTGAGAATGAGTTCTTTCTTCTTTTCCTTGATCACATCGTGATAGTTCCAGGGATTCCCGGAGGCGGGTTCAGTCTCCAGTAGAGCGTCCGATAGATCTTCTCGCAGAATCACGTCGCTCGATCCCAGGACGATGGCCCGTTCAATGACGTTCTGAAGTTCACGCACGTTTCCCGGCCAATCGTAGCCGATCAAACATGATCGTGCTTCCGGTGATATGCCCACCACCTCACGGTTGCACTTTACACTGAATTTGGCAACGAAGAATTGGGTCAGCAAAGGAATGTCTTCTTTGCGATCCCGCAGAGGCGGCATGGTTGTGGAGACGACATTCAGGCGATAGTAAAGGTCTTGGCGGAAGGTTCGTTCTTGAAGGGCTTCTTCAAGATTTCTGTTGGTCGCTGCGATGATACGAATGTCGACCTGAATGGGCCGTGTGCCTCCCACCCGTTCAATTTCGTGCTCCTGGAGAACTCTCAGCAGCTTTGCCTGAAGGCCAGGAGCCAATTCCCCGACCTCGTCCAGGAAAAGGGTTCCCTGGTCGGCTACTTCTAGCTTGCCTTTCTTTTGATCGATAGCGCCGGTGAAAGCCCCCTTTTCATGACCAAACAGTTCACTTTCCAGCAGAGTATCCGTCAAGGTCGCACAATTGATCGCTACAAAGGGCTTCTCGGCACGGGGACTGTTTTGATGGACAGCGTGTGCTGCCAACTCCTTGCCGGTACCACTTTCTCCGTAGATGAGGACGCTTGAACCAGTGGGTGCCGCCTTGGCGATAAATTCATGGACCTCACGCATGGCCGGACTCTCGCCCACCATGCTGTGTTCAATGTCGATGTCCTCCTGGAGGCGTCGATTTTCACCCTTCAGCCACTCCATGTGACGTGCGTTTTGAGAGGCGGGTGCGGCAATGCCGGCAATGGCGGTCAGCAGATGAAGGTCATCCTCGGAAAAGGAGACCTCTGGGTTGCTGGTCTCCAGATAGATGATTGCCAGAAGCTCGTCAACAATGATCAACGGCACACACAAGATCGACTCAGCCGAGGAATGAGCGAGACTTTCGGCCTTCTGGAACATCTCGTCCGTCAGCAGTCGGTTACTTAAAATGCCCGTCTTTTCTTCTCGGACACGGTCTACGATGGTTCGACTCAACGCTAACGGGAGATCAGTCCCTTCGTTTTTCTCCCAGCGGCTGAGCGAACGGTAATCGCCCTCTCCAACCGTGAGAATAACCCCCCTCTCCACCGGAATGACTTCAACAATCGATTCGAGAAGACGATGGTGGAGTAGCTCAAGACTTTCGGTGGAATTAATGGTCGTGCTGATCTTCAACAGGGCGCTGAGGTCACGTGCGATTCGATCCTGGGACGCCCCGACTGTTGTGAGGTCAGTGCTTCCCAGGTAGCGAGAATCATCGGTTGATAGACGGGACATGGATTCAGATGAAGGTCGTTCCTCAAGTCGGACGGGAGATGAGAGATTCACTTCCTCGCCATCGGAGAGGAAGACAAAGAGTGAAGAAGCAATCTTGATTTGATCCCCGTGTTGCAGGACGTGACCTTTGACCGGCGTGTCGTTCACGAAGGTGCCATTGGCGCTATCCAGATCGGTGATCGTAAATTCCTCTTCTTCACGGGTGATCAGGCAATGATGACGCGAGACCCTGGAATAGTTAAGACGCAAGGCGTTGTTGGTGTCTCGACCTATCGAAAGCTCCCCCTCACCAACCGGAAATGTTTTGCCGGTCAAAGGTCCGCCCACGGTGACGAGTCTTGCGTCCATTTCTTCGCTCAACGGAGTTTGGTTAATGACATCCAGTATAGACCTGGTCCATGCAAGATTCACTTAAATCCTATCCGAAAGGATAGTTCGCCTATCCGATAGGCTCGAGGCAATGACTTTGGCTTCGGATGTTCCCCTTCCAGAAATGAATTTCCACCAAGCTTATCTCGTTGGAATGAAGTTACTTAAGTGTTCTGATCCCAGCTCAATCAACACCCGGGCCAGCCTCTGGCACGCCCTGTGCAGTAGTACCGTTCCATGAACCGCAAGCAAACTCAAACAACGAGGAGAGATAAAATGAGATCAACACTTCAGGTCATCCTTATGGTCGTCTTCTTAGCCCAGTCCACGGCTTTTTCCGGTGCCGATGAGCGTCCCGTTTTTATACCGAACGGGGAGAGAGCTGAAGCTTACCGAGGGCACGAAACGACACCCTTCATGGGGCTCTCTCAGGATCCCATCCAGATGGTTGCCACGCGGATGTCCAACGATCCTCTGGCAGGGCTCGAAATCATTGGCAAGACCTCGTCCTCTTTCTCCATGGTTGGCCCCAATGAACAGCCCCTTCCGTTTCAAAGTCAGGAAGAGGTGGAAGAATTTCTGCGAACGGCAGAGATCGTCTCGAAAAAGCACATTGGAGAGGGAATCAACAATCCCTTGAAGGTCCTGTTGGAAAAAGACGGAGTGCAGATGTACGCCGTCTTCCGAGATGTTCATGTCCAACGCAGTCAGATGAAGTTGAATGACGGCAGTACCAAGTTCTTTTTCCGCGATGAAGCCATCTACGAGTGTGCTGCCTATGAACTCAGCAAGCTTCTGGGTCTGGACACCGTACCGCCGACGGTGGAACGACGGGTCGACCGCAAGAAGGGGACCCTGCAGGCCTGGATCGAGAATGTCACGACCGAAAAGGCCATGAGAGAGAACAACGAAGAGCCGCCCAGTGGAGGAATCGATCGATGGCGCTGGATGATGCAGTGGCAGACCATTCACCTTTTTGACAATCTGGTTTACAACGAGGATCGTAACCGCGGCAACGTGTTGATTGAGTCCAACTGGAAACTGTGGATGATCGATCACACCCGGGCTTTCCGACGATGGAAAGAGCTACAATATCCTGAGAAGGTCCAATTTCTGGACCGCGTTGTTTGGGAAAGACTGCAGATCCTGGATGAGTCCGAGATCGAGGAACGGCTCCAGGACTTCTTGAGCCCTTACGAGCTCTCCGGTCTGTTGAAAAGAACCCGCTTGCTGGTGGACCATGTCAAGACCATGATCGCGGAGCGGGGAGAACGAAAAGTACTCTTCACCATGCGGTAGAGGTTGATTGATCTGATGAAAACCACTCATGAACTCAAGACCCACGGCTACCGGGCCGTGGGTCTGTTGTTGATTCTGGCGGTCCTGACCCCTGGGGTTGCCGCCGAGACCCCTTCATCCCGCCTCGTCGCCGTAGGCGACATTCATGGAGATTACGAGGCCCTGGTGGCCATTCTTCAGGAAGCACGCCTCATTGATTCCGAGAAGCGTTGGACCGCGGGGAACGCCGTCCTGGTCCAGACGGGAGACCTTCTGGATCGAGGCCCTCAAGTTCGGGAAATCATGGATCTTTTGATGGCTTTGGAAGATGAGGCTGAAGAACAGGGCGGCCGGGTCGTGGTTTTACTGGGAAACCACGAGATGATGAACCTCATGGGGGACTGGCGCGACGTTTCAGCAGAAGCCTACCTCGGTTTTGCGAACCAAGATTCCGAACAGCGACGTCTGGATGCCTACCAGGATCATACGGCACTTCTCAAGAGGCGCAGCACGATTCTGGAGACACCACTGGACATCAGCGCGGAGTCTAAAGGGCAGTGGTTTGAAGCCCACCCACTTGGGTTTTTCGAATATCACCAAGCGTTGGGCCCCAAAGGACATTATGGTCGATGGCTGCGGGAGAGGCCCGCCACAGCACGGATCGCAAACTCCGTCTTCCTTCATGGGGGCATCCATCCTGAGCTGGGAGCGTGGAAGCTTGAGGAGATCAATCAACGAATCAGGCGCGAGATCGAAGCCATGGATGTCTACAAGAAACAAATGGTTCAGCAGAAACTGATCTTGCCGTTTTCAAACTTGCAGGAGATCGTGGCGACGGCCCAAGCCGAGCTGAGGCGACTTCAGGGAGCCGGCACCACGAACGAAGATCAGGAAGTGATCCAGGTCCTGGAGGGTTTTCTTCAATTCGGAAACTGGTTGAGCGTTCATCCGGATGGACCCTTGTGGTTTCGGGGATTCGCTCAGTGGTCCGAACAGGAAGGCCGGGAGCACCTGACCAGCCTGCTCGAGAGCTTCCAGGTAAGGCGCTTTGTGGTTGGTCACACGCCCCAGCTTTCCCGAGGAATCCAGGCACGCTTCGATGGAGGTGTATTTCTCATCGATACCGGAATGCTTTCCAGTTTCTACCGGGGGGGAAAGGCTTCGGCTCTACAGATTCAGGACGGTCAGGTGACCGCGATTTACCGAGGCAGCAGGCAACCGCTTCCCTGAGGCATTTCACCACCAGGACACAGAAAAAGCTGACCAGCTGACCGCAATGTAGAAAATCCTAAATCCGCAAACCCAAACCTCCACATGGTCAGTCGGCAGGGTCTTGTAGCGACCTTCCGGAATGTGGGAGGCGCCTCAGTGCGCCGAATACGGAGAGCGCACGCCACAGCGGTGCGCTCCTACAAAAGCACTACAACACGAATGCCGTTAAGCTCGAAATGCCGTGCGTCCCTACTCCTCAGCTCGTGAAACGTTAAACCTGAAACGTTAAACGCGGCCGAGCGACAGCGAGACCGCTCTTCTTACGCCAGCGCCGCCTTGACTCGTTCCGGAGAGAACGGAACCCGGCGCAGACGCGTCCCGGTGGCATCGAAAATCGCGTTGGCAAGCGCTGCGGCAACCTGCCGGGTCGACGGTTCTCCTGCACCGGTGGGCATCACTTCGGGCCGATTGATCAGCACCACATCGATTGACTCAGGAGTATCCGTGGATAGGGCAATCGGATAAGTTTCCCAGTCGATGCTGGTCACGTTGTTGCGGTCGAAACTGACCTCCTCCCGAAGAGCACGACTCATGGCCTGTATGATATTCCCCTCGATGGTCCGCTTGAGACCGTCGGGATTGATGATCAATCCGCAGTCGTGAGCCACCACGAATCGTTTGGCCCATACCCGGCCGGTGGTCGGGTTGACCTCGACTTCCGCCACCATGGCGACGGTGGTGCCACCTCGCGAGGCGTAGGCCATGCCCCGGCCCGTTCGCACGTCTCCCGTTTGGCGATCCCTTCGTGGGGAGGTTCGAGTCTCCCAGCCGGCTTCCCTGGCAACCGCTTCGACGACGGCGATGTCGCGGGCGTCGGTGAGATACTCGAGGCGAAATTCCACCGGATCCCTTTCCAGGTTTGCCGCCAGCTCATCGATAAACGATTCGCTGGCAAAGTGAACCTGGGGACCCTGGGGATCTCGAAAATGAGCTGTTCTCAGGGGAGAAGCCGTCTCCAGAAAGGGAGGAATGGTTTGCCAGAACTCCAATTTGTTTGGGAAATTGTAGGTTTCAGAGGGTGTGCCGTAGTTGTGGCGAGTTTTCTTGGGCCATCCCGTCAGCAATCCGGCCAGCGTGTCACTCGGATCGGCTTCATTGGATCGCACGTCCCAGGCCGAGAAACCCTTGGCCTTGAAGCGATAGCCAATCACTTTGTTGTCGGCATCCAGTCCGGCCTTGACATTGATGACTGCGGCAGGCCCTTTCGGGTCCCAGCCGTGTCCCTCATGGCGCATGCCCTGGACACGGACCGGTTTGCCGATCGCCCGTGACAGCAGAGCGGCATCCATGGCCGCATCTCCAGCATCGTTGCGACCGTAGGAACCCGGTCCCGGGACCCAGATGCCCCGGACCTTGTCAATGGGCACCTCCAGGATTTTGGACACGCCTTCGCGCGTCATGTGGGACTTTTGGGAACCCGTCCAGACCGTCACCTGGTCGGGTTTGGCATCCACCAACGCACAGGCCGGCCCCATACAGGCGTGCGACTGGAAGGGATGCTCGTATTCCGCTTCGACCACGCGGGCGGCCCCCTCCAGGACCTTGTCGACCGCTGCCGCAGCATCCGGTATGGAACCTGTAAAGCCTCTGCCTGCGCTTTCTTGAATGTGAGGAGTACGGCGGATGTAATCATAAAGATCGTCCATCTCGCA
>JAZFRU010000375.1:0-2290 GCA_036445815.1 Acidobacteriota bacterium
GGGTTTGATGAATAGTTTTGTTGAGTGCCACATTATTCTATCCTCGTTTTCTCGTCCAGAAAAGGTTGAAGTCCGATAAATCCGTTTTGCTCACCACCAAGACACAGAAAGAAATTCCACCACAGAGACACCGAGACACAGAGAAGGAAATTCTTTTCCTTTTCTTATCCTTTTAAATCCAGCCGACAGGAGAAGGGCGCACGGCCCAGGCCGTCTCAAAACCCAGTTAATTGGGATTAGGTCAGGTAGGGTGTGTCCAGAGTGTGGGAGGCGCCTCAGTGCGCCGAATTCGGAAGGCCGCTCATAGAGCGGCCGCTACACTGGGTTGGCCATCTGAACGAAAGGTGCCCATCTATGATTCCTTGCATGTTTTAGTTTTTGAGATAGTCTGGCCCGTGTTAAAGATTCTCATCCAGCCATTTCGAGGTAATCGTCAGTGTTGTCAGGAAGGCGTCCAGGTAGAGTGCTCCCTTGTAGCTTTCGGCATCGGGCACCGGAATCCCATTGACGATGAAAGCCTGTTGATGGGCGTAGTAAAGATCGCGAGCTTGAGAAGAGAGAAGATAAGAACTCTCCCGTCCGGAGGTCGAGTGCTGGGTCCAATCAGAGACATGGCTCAGGAAGGCGAACAGCTGAGGCCAGAAATGCCAGATCGGCGCCCCCAGGTTTGTCTTGATGGGGGATTCGGATTCCGTAAAGGTATGGAGGCTGAGAACCTCTGCCCACGGTTGTGGATGGACAAAGTATCCGACGGGTCGGTCTGAAGTGCTTTCGATGAGTCTCGCCCGTGCCATTTGACGGACAGCCGTATGAATGGCCATTCTTGAATAATCGAGGGCATCGACCATGAGCCTTTCAGTCGCTATTGATCCTCTCATCCCGAGCAACAAAGCCAGAACGTCTGATTTGACACCCATGCCAAACCCGGCCCGGAGCCGAAGAAGGAGAGCTGCCGGTTCCAGCAGGCTGGGGCTGGTGAGTCCCTTCGTTTTGCGAGGCAGTGTTGATCGGGGTAATTCATTAAACTTTCTCCAACGCCTGTCCCCCGATTCGAGTGCAGCCTGGGCAAAGACAGAAATCCCACTGACCGAAGATTCAGGGAAGTGGCGAAGGAGTTTTTTCAGGCGGGGAACACTCGTGTAGTTAGACCCTGCTCTACCCCACCAGTTCATGACATCGGTCAGGCGTTTTTCCTGCTGGCAGAACGCCGAGGACAACACCAGGAGTGATTCCGGATCAACCACCGCGCTGACCGGTTTGCTGGAGACGGGCGTGACCAGGGCTCCCAGTCCAGCCCATTGGCGCCAGCATGCGTCAATGGCAGTACTGCGGCAGAGACGATTAATTTTTGCCAACATCGCGCTTCACCTGAGATATCGTTTGATCGAGGATCTCGGGAAATTCAGTCCCGGCGTCGAGTGTGGCGACAATACTTCTTGCCTCCACCAGTTCGGAGTCGGTGGGCGCGAGCTCAATGAGATCCTGGTAGTGGACGCTATCCGTATCCCGGTCAACCGCCGCGTGCAGCTTGAGGACAAGCAAGGTGGTGCGACCGACGACACCAACCTCCAATGAGCCATACTGTTGCCATTGGATCTCCTCGAAGAGAAACGTCGGTAAGGCGTCAGTCCATTGGGTCGCCACCTGGGTGTTCATCCACTCAGTGGGGATCGAAAAGTCCCTGGCAACGGTCGTGATTGCTTTTTGCAAAGGTTCCGGAAGGGGATCCGGATGCACAAAGATTCTCCTTCCTTCTTTTACCTCGACCCTGGCGGCCACATCGATGTCTTTGGTGGTGCGTTCAAGGAGACCCAGGAGGTTCAGTGAAGCCCCGCCCACGACCACAATGGAACAGCGGTGTCCTGCTGCCTGCAACAGTTCTCCAACTGCCGTGAGGAGCTCTTCGATGCGTTCTCCTGTCAGTATTTCCATTGGTTCATTGTAATTCTCGGGGAATGGAATGTAAAGAAAAACAGTAATCAATGTAAGGATAAACGGTACAATATTAAGGGTTGGCACCAATCGATGGCGGCACGTTGTAGGAGCCGCTGTCCGCCCTATCGATGGCTAGTTCTTGTAGCGACCGCTCTGCGAGCGGCCCTCCGGAAACGGCTTGAATTGCCTTCAACTGCCGAGTAGGATTATTATGGTTAACTGCATTGCAGTTGTGAGCAGTTTTCTTGTGGGGGTCAGTTATGCTTGGGAAGACGATCAGCCACTACAAGATTCTGGAGAAGATCGGCCAGTGAGGTATGGGCGAGGTGTACCTGGCCCAGGATTCCCGCCTGGA
>JAZFRU010000376.1:0-9365 GCA_036445815.1 Acidobacteriota bacterium
CCTGCTTCACTTGGTTTGGCCGCGTTCGCCGAAATGTCGGAGATGCTCCGCCAGCAAGACGTCAGGTTCCAGAATCAGGCCATCCTTGATAACCAGATGGATTTTTCGCGTGTTGCTAATCGCTTCCAGGGGATCGGCATCCAGGAGAATCAGGTCTGCCAATTTTCCCGGCTCCACTGTGCCCAGATCCTTTTCCCTGGCCATCACCCTGGCATTGCTGAAAGTTGCGACCTGGATGACCTCCATGGGTGTGAGGCCGGCCTGGACAAAAAGCTCCAGCTCCTGGTGCATGCTCCAGCCCGGCAAGGCACCATCCGGAGCGGCAGCCTGGGAGTCGGTTCCCATGATCAAAAAGCCTCCCGCTCGATAGAACCGGCGGGTCACTTCCTGCATCAGGTTCAGTGTTTTGGTCCACTCCGCTCGCTCCTCTGGCCCATAGATCCCATACCGATTGGAGCGGTCATACTGCTCGGGCATGTATCGAAAGGCTGGATCTGCCTCCAGTTCGGGAGTGTTTCGTATGACAAAGCCCCGATAGTGGTTGATCAGGGTAGGATCCAGGTAGACATCATTCGCTACCATCCGCTCGATGAGGTGATCTACCTTGGTCATGTTGACCACGCGATTGAGCCGGCCATAGTAGTACTTGAAGAAGTGCTCGCGGTTGGCCCAGTCAAAGCCGGAGGGAAAGGGAGGATTTTCATCGATGCAATCCTCTATCAGGTCGGTCACGTGCTCGATGCCGCCCAATCCCGCTTCCACTGCAGCCAGGGCACCAGGGTCAATTCGGGTATGGCCGTAAACACGGAGTTGGTGGGCATCGGCGACCTCCACGATCGCCTTGAGCTCATCCAGGGTGTAGCCCGTCACCTTGATCCCATCCACTCCCCGTTCCGCCAAATACTCGGTCATGGCCCGAGCACTGTCGAATCCTCCCGACTTCACCGATCGCGGGTTGACTCCCATCCCGGAAACCACCAGTCGGGGAGCCAGGAGATTTCCGGCGGCAACCTCCTCCTGCAAGGTCAAAATCTTGTCCACGGCAGTACCGACATCTCGAACCGTGGTCACCCCATGGGCCAGATAAAGACGGTGTAGAAATGGAGCACTGTAGTGGACATGCGCGTCGATGAGGCCGGGAATAATGTACTTGCCCCGCCCGGCAATGCGCCTCGCTCCCGAGGGAATCTGGACCTGATCCGAGGGTCCGATCTGGCGAATGCGATTTTCTTCTATGAGAATCGTGACTCCAACGGCAGGAGGGGCACCGGTGCCGTCAATGAGGGTCGCGTCCTCAATGGCAATGAAGGCCTCTCGCTGGGGGGGAAAGGTGCCCTGTCCCCAGGCAGAAACGATCAGGAATGCACATGATATTAATGGAACCCATACCCGCTGGGATTTGTTGATGTTCTGCATGGATGGAGTGCCTCCGTTCAGGAAGTTGTACCACAACGGCGGCCCAGAAAAAACCGGGGAACCCTGTCCAGATCGGACCAGACCTTGCCCTCTGAACTCATTGCTGAGATGGGGGGAGGCCCACCTGGTTTCAAAAATACGACCACGGGTGTGCCGGGGTCACCTTCGAGTGAGCTTCGACCAGGTCCTTTAGTGAACCGCCTGCTGCTCCATGGCCGGCTGGGTGTCGGTTCGGGAAATGTGCCGCAACTTACGCAGAGCTTCAACCTCAATTTGTCGAATTCTCTCGCGAGTGACGGAAAGCCGCTTCCCGATCTCTTCCAGCGTCTTTTCACTCCCATCACTCATGCCAAAGCGCATGCGAATGACCTGTTCCTCGCGAGACGCCAGGGTTTGCAGAACTTTGTTCATTTGATCCATGGGGGTGATAAAGATCCCGACTTCCTGGGGATCCATGACGCGATGATCTTCGATCAGGTCTCCAACATGGCCATCTCCCTCATCTCCCACGGGAGTGTCCAGAGAGATCGGATCCTGAGCGACCTTGAGAATGGCCCCGACCTTGCTCAGGGGAATTTCCATCCGCTGAGCGATTTCACCAGGCGTAGGTTCTCGCCCCAACTCTTGCAGAAGAACCCGTGAGGCCCGGCTCAACTTATTGATTGACTCAATCATGTGCACCGGAACCCGCACCGTGCGCGATTGGTCGTCAATGGCGCGGGTGATCGCCTGACGAATCCACCAGGTGGCATAGGTGGAAAACTTGTATCCACGTTGATACTCGAATCGATCCACGGCCTTCATCAACCCAATATTCCCTTCCTGCACCAGATCCAGAAACTGCAGCCCTCGGCTCGAGTACCTCTTGGCGATAGAGACCACCAATCGAAGATTGGCCTCCACCAGCTCCATTTTGGCTTTCTCCGCTCCCAGCGCTGCTCTTCGGATGGCCGCCAAGGTTTGTTTCAGGTCCTCGCAGGTGGTGGAAAGCTCCTCTTCCCTTTCTTTGATCTGTTCCGTCAAATGCCGCTGCCGGCATTTGAGTTGTCGAGAGTTCTCGAGCGACAAAGGCATCTTCTGCCGTTTGCTTAAATCCTTGATTTCGCGGCTCCTGGCAGTAAACCACCTCCTGGCCTCCTTGACGGCCTCGACAAGCCTTTCCTGGACTGTCGATTTGAGTCCCAGATCAATCACTTGGGCACCCAGCCGTTCAAAACAGCTGGCCAAGTCAGAAGAGAGCGTGATGTTCCTCGGACTGCCCTTCTTGGTTCGGCTCAGGCTCTTGCGTATCTTCGAGGCCTCTGTGTCCAGCCTTGCAATCTTTCGAAAGCGTTTCAGGATTTCCTGCCGGCGCGCCTCCAGAACGGCATCACTCGGA
Organism: Acidobacteriota bacterium; assembly: GCA_036445815.1. Lineage (GTDB taxonomy): Bacteria > Acidobacteriota > UBA6911 > RPQK01 > JADFOI01 > JAPYTY01. Next base: position 2,795 of record JAZFRU010000376.1, read on the forward strand.
TTCTGCTCAGCAATGCTTACCAGCTTGGTGATCTCCAGTTCGCCCTGGTTCAGCTGCCTGGCCAAACCGAGAAGCTGGCCCGTCCCGACCGGGGATTGGCACAAGGCCTCCAGTACTTTCTTCCGGCCCTTTTCAATCCGCCGAGCGACTTTGACCTCTCCCTCCCGATCCAACAAGGAGACCATCCCCATCTCCTTCAAGTAGATTCGGATTGGATCCTTATCCTTGTGGACAGCTTCAGAGTGGACGGTTTCAGATTTCCTTTTCCCCCGATTCTCTGGGATGAGGGCCTCTCTGGCGGCAGCTTCTATGGGTTCTCTGTATTCGATCATGACTGATTCCTTACTGGACTGTTGGCCCCGATCATCCCCAAACTTTCGGCGACGTCCGACAACATCCTCTATTCAGATCATGGCCAGTGACCTGTTTGATAAATAACTCCTCGGCCATTGATGACCCACAGCAATTTCCGTTCCAAAAATGAAGAAAATTCGTAAGATACGCTCAACCCCTTTTCAATCAAGGGTTTTGAGAGCACCCTCGCACGTGTCCCCCACCTCAAGGTGTCCTGATTTTGACTCCTGGGTGTGAACAAGAACTTACAGCAAGACCCAGAAATTCTGGCTAACCTCAAATATTACAATGAATTAAAGAATTTACATTCTCGATGCTGGGGTGTCAACAAGGTGCCACTTGAAGAAACTGCCCAACTGACCTGCCCAACGTCAGCACGTCTCATCACAGCACCTCAGCAAACTCGAACATAGACTCGCCCCTAGTCCTGGGGTATACTTCGCCCACGAAAATTCGGATGGATAAAAAACAAAAACAGCCGAAATCGGGCAGGAATCAAACCTGTCCCTGCGGTTCAGGCAAGAAGTACAAGCAGTGTTGCGCCCTCAAGGAAGGTCGCAGTTGGGCCAGTGAGCCCTGGGGAAAGGCAGTGATCGCGGTGATGGGCGTGGCGGTCGTCATCATCTTAGGATATTTCATTGCCCAGACAGGTGGAAACGGAACGGGGACCGCTCGATCCAGTTCCAGGACGCTTCAAAGTGCCCCTTACTACAACGACGCCACCCTGTCCGAGGTGGACTTCTCCGAACTGAACGAAGACCAGAAGAAAACCGTCTTGGATCATGTCAACGGAGTGTTCTGCAGCTGTGGTTGTTCGCTGACCCTGGCTCAGTGTGTGGTCACCGACAGTACCTGTCCGCTCCGGAATGGCAATATCGCTAAAATCCAGTCCGAGGTGAATAAAGCGGCGGGTGGTTAATCTGAGCCGATTGGGATCCGGATGGGCGGCCGCCCTTCTGGACCTGAACCCACCTGCTTGGATACGCCTCTTCAAAAATCAACCGGCATAAGTATCATTTCAACTTGGATCGGATTTCGCTTAGAATAGTCCACTTAAATGTCGCAGGTTAAAGGAATATGAATACAGAAACTTCCTCGCATTCCATGATTGAGGCCAGGGGGCTCAGCAAGTACTTCGGTCCTTTCGTGGCCGTCGAGAACCTATCCTTTTCGATTCCCGAGGGGCAGATTGTGGCCTTTCTGGGGCCCAATGGGGCAGGGAAGTCCACCACCATGCGCATCCTTACGGGGTACATAGCTCCCAGTGAGGGGACAGCTGCTATCGCCGGCATGGATATGCAGGAAGACCGAACCGCCGCAGCCGGCCGACTGGGCTACCTGCCCGAGAACGGTCCACTTTATCTGGAGATGACACCCTCTGAACTCCTGCGCTTCTTTGGCGAGGCACGAGGGTTGGCAGAAGCAGAACTCAACGACCGCATCCACTACCTGTCCAATCAGTACGGTCTGCAGGACGTCATGGAAAAACCGATCGGCAAACTGTCACGAGGGTACCGTCAGCGGGTAGGCCTGGCACAGTCATTGATCCACAATCCCAATGTTCTGATCATGGATGAGCCTACGGCAGGACTCGACCCCAACCAGATTCGGGACTTCCGACAGGAAATCCGGCAACTGGGCAAGACCAAAACCATCCTCATCTCCACCCACATCCTGCAGGAAGTGGACGCGATAGCCGACCGGGTCTTGTTTCTTAATGAAGGAAAATTAATCTTCGACGGCACCCCCGAAGAGCTCAAGGAAAATGACTCGCTGGAAGAGCCCTTCTATCGAATGACCAACCACGGTCAACCCGTTTCCCGTCGAACCCGGAAGGAATCCATTGAGGATCACGAATAGGGAGGGCTCATGTTAAGCAGAATAAATCTTGGATTTATTCAGGCGTTGGTCAAGAGAGACCTGTGGAAATACTTCACCAACCCTACCGGATACGTCTTCATCACTCTTTTCATCTTTCTGAGCGCCGCCACGGCCTTCTGGCAGGATCGTTTCTTCCTGGAGAATCTGGCCAATCTGAACCAGCTCAACCGGGCTTTTCCTTATCTCCTGGTTTTCTTTGTTTCGGCCCTGACCATGGGAGTGTGGGCCGAAGAGAAAAAGCAGGGAACAGATGAACTCCTTCTGACGCTGCCTGCAACCAGCTTTGAAGTGGTCGCAGGGAAATATGTGGCGGCCCTCGCCATTTACTCGGCCGCGCTGTTGCTGTCTTTGAGCCATGTGCTGGTCCTCATATGGTTGGGATCTCCCGATCTGGGCCTCATGTTCAGCAACTACGTCGGCTACTGGCTGATTGGGGCCTCTTTGATCGCCGTGGGAATGCTGGGTTCCCTTTTGACGGCAAACGCCACCATCGCCTTTGTTCTGGGGGCTCTGTTCTGTTCTTTGTTCGTCTTTGTTGATTCCCTTTCCTCTCTGAGTGAGGGACTGGCCGAACTGCTATCCCCCCTGGGTGTTTTTGGCTATTTCGCAGACTTTTCCCGTGGTGTGATCAGCTTTTCAGGAGTGCTCTACTTCCTCTTCGTGACGGCTTTGGCCATCTACATCAACATTCTGCTGGTGGAGAAACGACACTGGCCTCGAAAAGCAGATGGCTACCCCATGTGGCAGCACCATCTGGTTCGCACCGTGGCACTGGTGGCTGCCGTCATCAGCATCGGCACCATTTTCACCCGGAACGACTGGCGCCTGGATGTGACGGCCGAGCGGCTTCATTCGCTGAGTTCGGAAACCTATCGTCTCATTGACGAATTACCCGAAGACCGTCCTGTTTTTATCCAAGCCTATGTAAGCCCGGAGGTTCCCGAACAGTATGTTCAGACTCGTGAGAGCCTGCTCGGACTTCTCAATGAGATCGACGCCATCGGGGCCTCCAAGGTCGAGGTCCTGATCGAGGAGACCGAGCCTTTCACCGAGGAATCCCGTGATGCTCGCGAAAAATTCGGGATTCTTCCCAGGCCCGTCTCTGCTATGACGAGCGCCCGGGCCAGTTTTTCCGAGATTTTTCTGGGAGTGGCCTTTACCTCGGGGGCCCAGGAACATGTCATCCCTTTTCTGGACCGTGGATTACCCACCGAATATGAAATCGTCCGGAGCATCCGAATGGTGGCCCGGACCGAACGGAAAAAGATCGGAATCCTGAATACCCAGGCCAGAGTTTTCGGCGGACTGGACTTTCAGACGATGCAGACGACCCCATCCTGGGCCGTTGTGGAGGAGTTGAGAAAACAGTACGAGGTGATCCAGGTCCAGCCCAACAGCGCCATTCCGGAAGACCTGGATGGCCTGCTGGTGGCTCTTCCCTCTTCACTTTCCCAGAATGAGATGGACCTGCTCTCTGCCTACATCGATGGGGGCCATCCCACCTTGCTGCTGATCGATCCACTCCCGGTCGTCAACATCTCGCTGGCGCCCACCGAACGGTCGGGAGCCAATATGAATCCGTTCATGCAACAGCAAGCGGCGCCTCCCCCGGAGAAAGGCAATATTCAACAGTTTCTGTCCCAGATAGGGGTCAGCTGGAACTCTTCCAGCATCGTCTGGGATACCTATAACCCGCATCCTGACCTGGCTCAGTTGCCCTCCGAAGTTGTCTTTGTGGGCAGGGGAAATGAAAACCCCGATACTTTCAACAAAGACCACACCTCCAGTTCGAAACTCCAGGAACTGGTCCTTCTTTATCCGGGGCAGATCCGGGCCGTGCCCGAAAGTGGATACGACTTCCAACCGCTGCTGCATTCCGGATTCGTGTCGGGGGTCCAGAGCTACTTCCAACTGGTCCAGCGAAGTTTTCTGGGAGTCCAGCTCAACCGTAACCTCCCCCACATTCCCGACGATCAGACTTATATCCTGGCCGCTCATATTCGAGGGCCGCAAGAAGAGGCCGCTTCTTCCGAAGACGAGGAGCCCGAGGAACTCTCCGAGGAATCCCCCGAAGAGGAGCCCACCCTAGATACACCCAGGCCGGTTAACGCCATCGTCATTGCCGACCTGGATTTCATTTCCGAACAGTTCTTCGTGATGAGGGCCCAGGGTCCGGAGAACCTCAACTTCGACAATGTGACCTTCTTTTTGAACGCCATCGACGTCCTGGTCGGCGATGAAGCCTTTGTTGGGTTGCGCAACAAACGGATCCGACATCGAACCCTGGCAAGAGTCGAACAGCAAACACAGAACTTCATCCAGGAGCGAGTCCTGAAGGAACAGGAAGCAGAAACCGAGGCTCAACTGGCCCTGACCGAGGCCCAAAGTCGTCTCGAAGAAAAAGTTGGCGAAGTGACCCAGCGCACCGACTTGGACGAACAGACCAAACAGATCATGGCCAGAAACTTACAGGAAGTAGAAAGCCGACGCTTTGGGGTGTTGCAAGCCAACATCGAGGCGGAAAAGGAGGCTAAAATCAGCGAGAGCCAGGAGAACATGGAGGCGCAGATTCGGAACATCCAGAACAACATCAAGACCTTTGCGATTCTGCTGCCACCCATCCCGGTTTTCGTGATTGGAGTCTTCATCTTCCTGAGGCGGCAACGCCGGGAGAGGGAAGGCGCTGCAGCCGCTCGCAGACTGCGGGCTTAAAAAAGAATTCCCAGTGAGAAGGATTTGACGATGAGTGAATTGCAAAAAACAATGAGCCTGGCAGGAGTTGCTGTTTTGCTGATCCTGTCGGCGCTTTTGACGGCACCTACGAAAATCACGCCCGATACTTTTTTGGATCAGGGAGAATCTTTTTTCCCGGAGTTCACTGACCCCAATGTCGCCACAACTCTCGAGGTCATCGAATACAACGAGGAAACCGGATCCGCTCAACCCTTCAAGGTCACCTTCCAGGATGGACGATGGACGATCCCTTCCCACCACAACTATCCCGCCGACGGACAGAACCGGCTGGCCCGGACGGCCGCAGGCCTGATTGAAATCAAAAAGGACGACTACCGGTCCAACAATGTGGCGGACTATGAAGCTTTCGGTGTCCTTGATCCCCTGGATGACACGGTGACTACCCTGAAGGGCAGAGGGAAGCGGGTGACCATCAAGGGAGGAAGCGGGCAGGTTCTGGCCGACATGCTTGTCGGCAGCACGGTGGAGGGCCGGAGCAACCTCCGCTTCGTCAGGATCCCTGATCAGAAACGGGTTTATTCCGCTCGAGTCGACATTGACATCTCCACCCGATTCGAGGACTGGATCGATCGCGACCTGCTGCGGGTGGAACCGCGCAACATTCAACAGATCACCTTGCGGGATTATTCCATCGACGAAAGGACCCGCAGCATCAACCAACGGGATGTGCTCACCCTGGACCGATCGGAGGACGCCTGGAAGGCCAATCGAATGTCTTCCAACCAGGAGATCGACTCGGCCAAGATAGATGAGTTGCTGGCAGGTATCGATGGCTTATCCATTGTCGGCGTCCGCCCCAAACCGGAAGGGTTGTCGATGAATCTTGCCCTTACCGAACAAAACCCGCTGTCTCAAACCGACCTCCTTTCCTTACAGACTCGAGGCTATTACTTCACACGCGATGGGAACCTGGTCTCCAATGAAGGAGAACTGGAAATTCGAACCAGTGAAGGGGTCGTTTATACCCTTCGCTTCGGCGAGGTTCTCTATGGCTCCGGACAGACCGTCACGGCCGGCGGCGCGGGCATGGAAGGGGATGAAGAGAACGGTCCGGGAGAGAATCGATACCTCTTCATCACGACAGCATTCGACGACGTGTTGTTTTCCGAGCCGTCCCAACCCGACAATACGGCCTTCCTGAATAAAGCGGAAGAAGAATGGACCGACGCAGACCGCAGCAGTAAAGAGATCCAGGATGAGCACGACCGGTGGCAAGAGGACGTGGCAAGGGGACGTCAAATCGCAGAAGATCTCAATGATCGGTTTGCCGCCTGGTACTACGTGATCTCCTCCACCAGCTTTGAAAAGGTTCAACTGAGCCGTACTGACCTGGTCAAAGAGAAGGAGGCCCTGGCCCTGTAGGAGGGCCATCCGCCTTCAGAACGTCACATCACCCTGTGAGCTAGCCCGCATTTCTCACACCTTCTCGTCACGAAGCGGTGCAAGGGCCGGCCTGACGGTGTTGCATTACCCGCAAGACGGATCATGGTGCCGATGCAGTAGAGGGGGTGTGAGAAATGCGGGCCAAGGCTCTGGTGCAGGAACGCACAAAATACTATTTGCCTTTCAGCAACCCTCCCTC
>JAZFRU010000377.1:0-3321 GCA_036445815.1 Acidobacteriota bacterium
TTTGCTCGAGTAATGGCCGTATAGATCAGATTTCTCTGTAAAAGAAGATAGTGCTGCATCAGGATGGGAATGATAACCGCTGGGTACTCTGACCCTTGTGACTTGTGCACTGATATGGCGTAAGCCAGAACGATCTCATCAAGTTCTGGATACTCGCGCATCACATTACGGTTGTCGAAGGAAATGGAGACCTGTTGCGACTCGGGATTGATTCTCGTGATCCGGCCGATGTCACCGTTGAAAATTCCTTTTTCATAGTTGTTCTTGATCTGCATGACCTTGTCGTTGACCCGGAATGTCCGTCCTCCTCGTGTGATCTCGTCTGATCCAGGATTCAGCACCCTTTGAAGTTCGAGGTTAAGATTTTCGGACCCAACGGTTCCCCGGTGCATGGGAGTGAGAACCTGGATGTCATCGCGAGGGTCAAACCCAAATCGTTTGGGAATACGTTCCTGGATCAGTTCTATGACAATTTTCAGAACTTCCTCAGGATCTTCCTGCTCGACCAGATAGAAGTCCTCCAGTCGTTGTTCTGCCGGTTGCGGCTTTGGGAGAAGCCCTCGGTTAATTCTATGAGCGTTGACGACAATGGAACTTTCTTGAGCCTGACGGAAGATCTCGGTGAGTTCGACGACTGGTATTGCACCCGAGGCGATGATATCCCGGAGGACATTCCCAGGACCCACGGAAGGAAGCTGGTTAATGTCTCCAACCAGTACCAGGGTGGCTCGCTGAGGTACCGCTTTCAAAAGGTGATACATCAAGACGGAATCGATCATGGAGGCTTCATCCACGATCAATAAGTCGCATTTGAGAGGGTTGTTCTCATTCCTCTGAAATCCGCCTTTCTGGAGGCTGTACTCCAACATTCGGTGAATTGTCTTGGCTTGATGGGAGGTTGCCTCCCGCATTCTTTTGGCAGCCCGGCCGGTAGGAGCTGCCATCATGACGTGAACAGGGAGTTTCGTGAAAATTTTCAGAATGGCGTTGATGATGGTGGTCTTGCCCGTTCCCGGTCCACCGGTAATCACCATGACCTTGTCTTCAAGAGCAGAACTGATGGCCTGTATTTGCCTTCCAGCCAAGGTGATGGACAGCTGTTTTTGAACCCACTCGATGGCCTTTCGGGTGTCGATCTTTCGAATTGCTTTGGTCGTCGAAGCCAGAATTTTCAAGCTTCCGGCAATGCCGACTTCGCAGTGATGCAGGGTCGCTGGATAGACTTCCTTTCGATTGGGTTTGAACTCACCGACTCCTTCGTTGGTATCTTCGATGACGATTCTTTGTTCCATTGTGACCGACCCAAAGGCTTTGACAATCACGTCCCTTTGCGCATCCAGGGTGCTCTGGCATTTTTCCACCAATAACTCATAAGGGTAGTAGATGTGTCCTTCCTCGGTCAGGCGATGGAGAACGTAGAGTATTCCCGCTTCAGCTCGCAACTCCGAATCTTTCGAAAATCCCATTTTCTCGGCGATGGAGTCGGCAATAATGAATCCGATGCCAAAGATGTCCATGGCCAGTCGATAAGGGTTTTCCTGGACAACCGCAATGGATCGGCCGCCATACTGTTTGAAAATCTTGGTGGCATATCCCGAACTGACCCCGTGGCTTTGAAGAAACAGCATGACCTCCCGAATGTCACGCTGCTCATCCCAGGCGATTTTGATCATCTCAATCCGCTTTTTCCCGACACCGGGAACCTTGGAAAGCTTTTCAGGAGTGTTTTCGATCATGTCCAGGGTGTCTTTGCCAAACTTCTCAACGATTCGTTCAGCCATTACCGGTCCGATACCTCGGATCAAGCCCGATCCCAGATATTTCTGGATGCCATAGATCGATGATGGAGCCTGGGATTCAAAGTGTGACACCTTGAATTGTTCTCCATAACGGGGATGTTTCACCCACTCTCCCTGCATCTTGAGGACCTCTCCCGGCGTGGGGGAGGCCAAATTCCCTACAACAGTTGCCAACTGGTGACGACCCTGGACTTTCACCTTGGCGATGGTGAACCCATTCTCATCGTTGAGGTAGGTGATCCGTTCTATCTGGCCCTGTAATTGTGTCAACATTGAATAGCGTCCCTTATACCATATACAGAACTGTTGACAGTCCAGGGGGCAGGCCTCTAAGATGCTCATTTAAAAGGATTATTTTGGATAATTCGAAGGCAGTGCAAGACTCCCTTGCCCGTATTGAAAGTAAACTGACCGCCGTCGAGTCGCGGTTGAACTCGGATAGAAGAGAGACCGAATCGAGGCTCGATGTTCTCGAGAGAAGCGGTCTCAGCGAAGGAGCTGTGACTCCATCCCCTGGATTAAACTTGCGTCGCATCAACCAAGCGACAGAGAGAATGGCGCGTGCACAGGGCCAGAGCCAGATTCTGGCAGAGTATCTGGAGGAGGCACAATCCATGGTGAGCCGGGTCATGTTGTTTCGGAAGGAGCACGAAGGATATTCGAAGTGGCAATCGATTGGCTTTGATTCGGAGTCGGTTGACCCGATTGATACCCGGAATCAATCGAGTCCCATTATCCGGGCCGCTGCCAACAAACAGGTCGTAGCATGTGGGGACGGACTGGGCGAGACGTTTCCCTGGTTGCGAGAATCAAAACCCCCTCCCCTGATGACGCTTTGTATTCCACTTGTTTTTGGAGACTGTGTGCCCATGGTGCTCTATCTCGAATCAGCCCATGAAATGCCAATTGATTCTCTGGAACTGCTGACTCACCAGGTGGTCTTGATCCTCAAGAACCAATATTTGCAGCAACTAACCGCCCTGGACTCCGGTCAGGCGGAAGGCGCGGTGGCTGATAAACTCGCCTCTCCTGAGCCTCTTCAATCCACCGAGCAAGAGCAGTCTCCGGCCGACGCTATGATTGAAAGATCCGCCTCCAAGATCTCCGAGGATCCGGCTGCTGTGATCATCGAAGAAACAATGCAGCGACCTGCTGAGACGAGTGAAAAAGAAGTGGCAGAATCCCTGGAAGCCCCTCAGAAACAAGGTCCCCTGGAACCCGCCGATTTGATCCGGTCTGCAGTGCCGGCCGATCAGGAACCCATTCTGAAATTCTCGAAGGACCCGGAGCCGGAGGTTGAAGAGCCTGATCCGAGTCCCGTTCTGACCTTGCCGAAGGACCCGGAGCCGGAGGGTCAAGCCCCTGAATCGGATTTAGTCGAGCCCCGGCCCAATAATCCCGAAATCCCTGTAGAAGTTGCCTCACAGGAAGAGGCATCGGGGACGATTCCGTTATCAAGCCCCCCTGAGTTTTCCTATAAGAAAGTGCCTTCCAAGGACGGGGACTCTTCCAAGGACGATCT
>JAZFRU010000378.1:0-3561 GCA_036445815.1 Acidobacteriota bacterium
TGAGGGCTCCCAACCAGGGAAGAGTCGTTCTGGCTTCCGAACTCTACTATTCAGGCAATACCGTGATCCTGGATCATGGCCCGGGACTGTATTCCTACTTTGGCCATCTTTCCCGCTTCGCGGTCGAGGAGGGGGAAATGGTTTTACCTGGAGCCCGGGTTGGCGATGTGGGAGCCACTGGACGGGTGACCGGGGCTCACTTGCACTGGACGGTGCGCCTGAACGGCACCCGGGTGGACCCTCTATCACTGATAGAAGCGCTTGCGACCTCTGACCGCTGACCGGGCGCTGGTCGTCGACCAGCGCCCGGGTGTTTCACGTTTAACGTGAATCCAGAATGTGGGAGGCAACCTCATCGAATGACTCTCTTTTTCCTGCGTGAAACATTAAACCTGAAACGTTAAACGCGGCTGAGTGAAGCGAAGCCGCTCCCATTTGACAAGTACTTTTGCTCGTCTTACAATAAGTTTAGACCCTACCCCCCTGGGGGGGGATATAGGATGAGAGGAGACGCATGAGTTCAAAAGCAGAAGCCAGCATCGTTCGCAGGTTGAAGAGCATTGAAGGCCATGTCCGCGGCGTCTCTCGCATGGTGGAGAGCGACGAGTACTGCATAGACATTGTTAACCAGATCGCAGCCGTCCAGCGGGCCCTTGGGAAGGTGAACGAGTTGGTCCTGGATCGTCATCTGCACACCTGTGCCACCACCGCCATTCGGGGCGATGATCCCGGGGAGCGAGAGCGCGTTATCGGGGAGATCCTGGATGTTTTTAAATCTTCCGGAAAGAGGTGAGGGAATGACGACCAAAAGTTTTCGGATTCCTAACATTAGTTGCGGCCACTGTGTCATGACCATCGAACGAGAGTTGGGTGAATTGGAAGGAGTCGTTTCAGTTGAAGCCGATGAACCAAGCCAGATGGTGACTCTCGGTTGGGATGAGAGTTCGCTTGGCTGGGATCAGATCGATGCGTTGTTGAAGGAAATTCAATATCCGGCGGAGACGTGATGAACCGGTCCCTTGACCCGGTAAAATCTGCCCCCAAGGAAAAGGTGACTCTGGTCGTTACCGGTATGACCTGTGCCAACTGTGCCGCGGCCATCCAGAGGACTCTGGAGAAGAAGGTGCCGGGTGTGGTGGGTGCTGCGGTCAACTATGCCAGTGAAAAGGCCACTGTCGAATATTTTCCGGAACAGGTCAATCCAGACATCCTGACCCAGGCCATCGAGAAGATCGGCTACGGGGTGGTCGATGAGCGAGAGTTGGAAGAGGGAGAAGGCGCGGCACGGGATCCGGAGGTGCGAGCTGAAAGTCTCAAGCTCTGGATCGGGGCGATTCTCTCGTTCCCTCTGTTTCTGCTGGCCATGGCGCGTGACTTTGGACTTCTGGGCGCCTGGGCCCATGAGCCCTGGGTCAATGGTTTGATGGCACTGCTGGCCACGCCGGTCCAATTTTACGTGGGTTGGGATTTCTACCTGGGGAGTTTCAAGGCCCTTCGGAATGGAACCGCCAATATGGACGTCCTGATCGCCATGGGTTCATCCGCTGCCTACTTTTACAGTCTTCCGGTCACGATTGCCCTTGGCGTCGGGAACCCGGCTCTGGGCACCCATGTTTACTTCGAGACGGCGGCCGTCATTATCACCCTGATCAAACTGGGCAAGCTGCTGGAGGCCCGGGCCAAGGGGAAAACCGGAGCGGCCATCAAAAAACTGATCGGATTACGACCCAAAACTGCCCGCCTGGTGAGGGACGGTCAGGAACTGGACATACCTCTCGAAGAGATTGTCGTGGAGGACCAGGTCATCGTGCGGCCGGGGGAGAGGATTCCCGTGGATGGTGTCATCACCCGCGGAAAATCCAGCGTCGATGAAAGCATGCTCACCGGAGAGAGCCTGCCGGTTGACAAGCAGCCGGGGGATGAAGTGGTCGGTGGTTCGATCAACAACCAGGGAAGACTGGAAGTTGAAGCCAGGCGAGTGGGGGCGGAAACCGCTCTGGCCCAGATTATCAGACTCGTGGAGGAGGCTCAGGGAAGCCGGGCTCCGATTCAGCGGCTGGCCGACCAGGTGGCCGGTGTATTTGTTCCCGCGGTAATCCTGATTGCCGGAGGAACCTTTCTCATCTGGTGGCAGGTTCTTGCAGCCGGTTTCACCCCGTCGATGATTCGAATGGTGGCTGTGCTGGTGATCGCCTGCCCCTGCGCTCTGGGACTGGCCACGCCGACGGCCATCATGGTGGCCACCGGCCGGGGCGCCCAGAAGGGAATTCTCTTTAAAAACAGCGAGGCTCTGGAACGTGCCCATTCTCTGAGCGCGATCGTCCTGGACAAAACAGGCACCCTCACGCTGGGACAGCCGTCGGTGACCGATATCCGGCCGACCGACACGAGGACCGGTGATTGGCTGCTGGGTCTCGCCGCCTCGGTGGAAAGCGGCAGTGAACATCCCCTGGGTGAAGCCGTCGTCAGGGAGGCCCGGGAGCGAGAACTTCCGGTTGGATCCCCTCAGGAGTTTGAAGCTCAGTCGGGATCGGGGGTGGTGGCCCGGGTGGAAGATCAACGGGTTTTGCTGGGAAACTTGAGGATGATGAAGCAATACCAGGTTCACCTCGGCGGGCTTGAGGAGGAGGCCCTGGGTCTGCAGGCTCAAGCCAAAACCGTCATCTGGGTGGCCCTGGAAGATCAAGCCGTTGGCCTGATCGGCGTGGCCGATACCCTCAAGCCGGGAGCCCGGGAGGCGGTTGCTCAGATGCGGCAGCTGGGACTGACGATCACGATGCTGACTGGCGACAACCAGGCCACGGCTGAGGCCATCGCCGAGCAGGCGGGAATCCAGCGTGTCGTGGCAGAAGTCTTGCCGGGTGAGAAGGCCATGCAGATTCAAAGGCTTCAGCAGGAACAGGGACTTGTGGCGATGGTGGGAGACGGCATCAACGATGCTCCTGCACTGGCCCAGGCGGATGTGGGTATCGCCCTTGGAACCGGTACCGACATCGCCATGGAGACGGCAGACGTGACACTGATGCGTGGTGACCTGCGTTCAGTTCCCGAAGCCATCGCCCTGAGCCGAGCCACCTTGCGCACCATCAAGCAGAATCTTTTCTGGGCATTTTTCTATAACGTGATTCTCATTCCCATCGCGGCCGGGGTACTTCATCCCTTCACGGCCCTGCCGGTACTGCTGCGCTCTTTTCATCCCATCCTGGCTGCCTTGGCCATGGCTTTCAGCAGCGTCACGGTGGTCACCAACAGTTTGCGCCTGCGGGAATAACCTCACCACAAAGTCACAGAGAAGGAATCTCACCACAGAGACACAGAGACACAGAGAAGATAATTCTTTTCTTGTCTTGTTCCTCCCAATCAAGCCAATAATGTGGGAGGCGCCTCAGTGCGCCGAATCCGGAGAGCCGCTCATAGAGCGGCTGCTACATTGAGCTTGCCACCTGATTGACGGGCGCACGCCGTGCGCCCCTACAAGAAGCCCCGTACCAACCTCCGGGCCACGTGAAACAGGAAACGTGAAACGTTAAACCTGAAACGCGGCTGAGCAGAGCGAAGCCG
>JAZFRU010000379.1:0-5816 GCA_036445815.1 Acidobacteriota bacterium
CCCTCCCAAGGCTGACAGGACTTCCCCTACCCTACGAATTCATTGGTAGCCCCAACGGGAGTCGAACCCGTGTTTCCGCCTTGAGAGGGCGGCGTCCTAGGCCACTAGACGATGGGGCCACGCGATGGAAGGAACCTCTCTTCTAGCAAGAGGGGGGGAAGATTGTCAAATGGGGCGATGAGGAAGAGATGACCGGGCGCTGGCCTTCGACCAGCGCGTTTCACGTTTCAGGTTTCACGTTTAACGTGGGGCCGAAATGTGGGAGGCGCCTCGATGCGCCGAATCCGGAGAGCCGCTCACAGAGCGGCCGCTACACTGGACTTGCCATCTGACCGGTGGGCGCACGCCCTGCGCCCCTACTCTTCTTTTCGTGAAACGTGAAACGTGAAACGTGAAACCTGAAACGTCAAAGGCAGCCGAAGCGGAGCGAGGCCGCTCTTTGAGCCGTCCTATCTCCGGTGGGAGATAATCTCATCCAGCATAAAATTCTCCAGCTGGACTGAATCGTCCAGCATTGCCTCCAGTCGTTCATAGGACACGGAAAACGTCAAAGGCATGATCCGGTGCTGCTCCAGAGACACTCGAAGCTGATTTCCTTCCTCTACCACTTCCAGTTGGGCATCCGCACCCAGGTGAAACAGACAGAACAGGTCCAGTTTCTCCTGGAATTGTTCTTTGAGTTGCAAGGGTTCCAAGGTTAAAGGGCTGGGAGGGAATCCGGGCTAATCGAAATGGTCGATCTGGAGCTTTTCCGCCGCGATATCGGTCTGGTCCACGACTCCGGCGGCGGCAACTCCCATGGCAATGGAGATACTCTCGCTGATCTCCTCTTTGGTAGCACCATAGTCCAGGGCCTTCTTTAGATGCCCTTCCAGGCACCCTGCACAGTTAAAGCCCAAAGAGGCCGCAATGGCAATGAGTTCCTTGGTCTTGCGGTCAATGTCGGAGGCCTTATAGGTTTCCTTGTAAAATCTGAAGTAGATCTTCCGCATGCGTGCTTCCACCATGCTGTAGGAGGGCCACTCTTTTTCCTCGGAGGCTTGCTCCTTGCCCCCAACGTCTTCCGTAGATAAAGCCTTCTCTTCCATGAGTGCGAAAAAGATAACATTAACCTGATCCGGCTGTCTACATAGAGTTTGCGTCCAAATCAGCATTTTGCCTGAAGCGTCTCCTTCACGCCGGAGTACTGGTATCTGCTATCTTTACTGGATGCGATTGTGGGTGGGCGCAGTCATCTTTGCTTGCTTTCTCCTGGAGGTATTTCCTTCTCCGCAGGATCGTGCCCGTGCGGAATTCGATTACCAGGGCGCCACGATTGTCATCGAGGCCGAACAACTCACCCGTGAATCGGTGAATCTGTGGGAGGCCGAAGGCAGCGTCGTCATCACCTACCAGGAAATGGTATTGCGCGCACCTCGACTCAGCTACAACATCCTGACGGGCGAGATGGTTGCCCCGGAGGGCCTGGAACTCACCGAGGGGGTTCAGCACCTGACAGGATCCCGTGCAGAACTCAATCTCAAAACCAACACCGGAGTCATCGACAATGCCGAAGGGTTCACTGACGATGAACTTTATGTCGAGGCACGAAGGCTGCTAAAAACGGGTCCGGACACCTACACCGCCCAGGACGGTTTTCTGACGGCCTGCCAGGAATCCGTTCCCAAGTGGAGCTTTACCATCAAGGAAGCCCATATCCGAATCGGCGGAGTGGCCCGCTTCAGCCACACTCTCTTCAAGGTGAAGAAGGTTCCGGTCTTTTATCTTCCCTTCATGATGTTTCCCACCGGAGACAAGAAACGTTCCAGCGGCTTCTTGTTGCCGACTGTCGGCAATTCCAACGACAAGGGGCGGCGAATCAGCCAATCGGTATATCTGGTTCTGGGCCGCAGTGCCGACGCGACCTTCAGTGGCGACTATTTTTCCACGCGGGGATTCGGATACGGGTTAACTTTTCGGACCCGTCCAAACCCTCTCACCTCGCTGGAACTGGACGTGTATTCCGTCGATGACCGAAAAGGTCAAGGAGGCACCACCTTCACCGGCATCGGAGAAACCCGGCTCCCTCATGGGTTCAGGGCAGTGGCCGATTTCAACCTGGTTTCCAATTTCACATTTCGCCAGGTTTTCTCCGACAATTTCTACACCGCAACCCTCCCGACCGATAATTCCCGCGTCTTTTTGAGCAACAATTCCGGATCGCGTTCCTTCAATCTACTGGTTGCACGCGACGAAACGGTTTTCCCGGGTCCCAATGTGGTGATCCGCAACACTCCGTCTCTGAACTTTACTCTCACCGGAGAGACCTTTTTCGATGCGCCCTTTTACTTCGATCTGGACGCCTCTGTGGAAGGACGGTCCAGGACCCGTCTTCTTTCATCAACAGAGGGGTCAGCCGAAGAAAACTTTTTTGAAACTCCGGGAATCATCCAACGACTCGATCTATTTCCGCAGTTTTACTTTTCACACTCCCTGTTCCAGGGCCTTAGAGTGACCCCTCGTGTAGGCTTTCGAGAAACCTTCTACAGCGACAGCCTGAACTCCTCCATCAGCTCCGATGGGAATCTTCTCAGTGGCGACAATATCGACCGGCGATATACGGAATTCACGCTGGATCTCCAGGGATGGGGCTTATCCAGGATCTATCAAACCGCTTCGGGAAGACGCTGGAAACATCTCCTGGAGCCCACCCTGCGGTATCACTTGATCACCGGCGTGAAAGACTTTGACCGAATCGTTCGTTTCGATGAGATGGATACCATCGCCAATACCAATGAAGTGGAATACGCCCTCTGGAATCGTTTCTTTGTCAAAAGAGAGACAGAACATGGCGAAATTACTCATGAATGGCTCTCCTTGAAAGTGGCCCAGAAACTCTTTTTTGACTCTGATTTTGACGGAGCCCTCGAACCCGGCTCCATCAATCAATTTTATCCTCTCAATACCTTGACGGGGTTCCCCTACGCGATCACTGACCGCACCTACTCACCCTTGACGACGGTGGTGCGATTCACACCCCAGCCGCGCTACAGCTTTGACGTCCGGGGCGATTATGATCCTCGGTTTGGGGTCTTCCGAAACTTCTCAGTCACCGGTTTTCTTTCCCGTCCGAACCTCTATCTTGGAGCGACATACTATGTCACGAAAACATCTTCTGATCTGGTCGAAATCACGAGAGACAGCCCTCTGGATGAAGAGGTCTTCAAGAGCAACCAGTTACAGGCCCAGATCGCCCTTGGAAACCTTCAGCGTGGCCTCTCCGTTTCCACCAATTTCAGTTACGATGTGCGAGACCGGCGCCTCCTGTTTTCCCGATCACGACTCAACTACTTCTGGGATTGCTGCGGCATCTCAGTCGAGTATCAAGCTTTCAACCTGGGAATCCGTTCGGAAAAGCAGCTTCGCTTCACCGTGGTCTTGAAGGGAATCGGCGACTTCGGCACCATCCGGCAACCGGAGAGTATCTTTTAGTCCGGATGATGACCTCTGAGGTATACCTTTCCCTGGGGTCCAATCTGGGAAAAAGAGAAGCGCATCTCACTCGTGCACTCGAGAAGCTTCAAGAGGCGAGAACAACGCTGATTCAGATCTCTTCCCTTTATGAAACTGAACCCGTTGACTTGCCGGATCAACCGGACTTTCTGAATCTCATCTGCCAGGTAACGACAGATCTGGCCCCCCTACAACTGCTGGGCACGTGCCAGCAGATTGAATCAGACATGCTACGCCTTCGCGAGAGAATCAAGGGGCCCCGCAATATCGATATCGACATCATTCTTTATGCCCATCAAATCGTCGATCTTCCCGGACTGACCATCCCTCACCCCCACTGGTCGCGAAGAAATTTTGTCCTGATTCCCCTCCAGGAAATTGCCCCGAATCTGCGCGATCCAGTCACCGGGAAAAGCCTTCAGGAACTGCTCCGCTTGTGCCCTGATCCGGCCCAGGTCACCCTTGTAACCACCGGACAGCTGCTCCATCTGACATCCTCACCAGACTCAACCGGCAGGGATATGAGAGAATCAGCCGAGAAATTCAAATAGCCTCAGGGAAACCGTGTCAAAATCGAAGAAAAGAAAACCTTCCAGGAGTAAAGAGAGCACGCCCACCTGGAAGCCGGGTGTCTTGCGCGAATATTTCCTCACCATCGTCATTTGCTCGGTGGTTGCTCTCTTTGTGACGACCTACGTGGTACATCCGATGAGCGTCCCCACACCCTCGATGGAACCCGCCATCCTGGTGGGAGACCGTGTCCTGGTAGACAAATTCACCATCCGAAACGGCTTTAAATCAGGACTCCCCCTCCTTCCGACCTACCAGATCCAGCGACACGACATCATCGTCTGCAAATCGCCGATTCAACCCGACATCCTGTTGGTGAAACGCGTCATCGGCCTCCCGGGTGAAACCCTGGAAATCCGCGACAAAATCGTTCATATTCAGGGAGAACCCCTGGATGAACCGTTCACGAACCATTCCGATGACCGCATTTATTCCAAAGGGGGACCCAATCCTCTGATCCCGATGGACCGGGACAACTACGGACCGGTGACTATCCCTGAGGATAGCTATTTCGTCATGGGCGACAATCGTGACGACAGTCTGGACAGCCGTTTCTGGCGTTTCCTTCCCCGACACAACATCGTTGGAAAACCTCTTTTCATCTTCTGGTCCTATGAGGACGGGCCTGATGCCCATCTCAAATCAACCCCCGGAGAGTTGCTCCAGCTCTACGGTGAGCGGATCCTATTTTTTCTCAGCCGCACCCGCTGGAGTCGGATGGGGAAATTGGTGAGGTAACCTTTCACGTTTACGGTTTCCAGGTTCACGAGAAGGGAAGAAAAGAGGAACAACCAGGCACGGATCCAGGACAGCGGGCACCACGGTCGAAGAGCAGAGAAGGGTCTGATAAGATGTCAGGCTTGACTTGATAATGGAAAAACGTGAACCGTCGGAACAATCCCCCGCCGAAGCCGATTCTCAGCCATCCATGAGCGAAGAGCTCAAACGGCCTGATGGCGAGGAACAGCAGGAGTTTGGCATCCTGCGCGAATACTTTGTGACCATTATCGTGTGCACAATCTTCGCCTTGTTTGTCACGACCTATGTGGTCCATCCCATGACCGTTCCCACTCCGTCGATGGAACCGACGATACTGGTGGGCGACCGCCTGCTCATTGACAAGTTCACCATTCGCAACGACTTCAAGGCGGGCCTTCCCCTGACCCCCAGGCATACCGTTGAACGGGGAGACATTGTTGTTTTCAAATACCCCAAGCAGCCTGAAGTGCTTTACGTGAAACGAACCATTGGCCTTCCCGGCGAGAGACTGGAGATCCGAAACAAGGTCGTCCACATCAACGGTTCTCCCCTGGACGAACCTTACAAATATCACTCGGACGACTATGTCTATTCCGACCAGGGTCAATATCACATGTTCGGCGGAGATTTTAAACGTGATAACTACGGCCCCCTCATCGTTCCCGAAGACTCGTATTTTATGATGGGCGACAATCGAGACGACAGTGCCGACAGCCGCTACTTCGGTATGCTTCCCCGAAATCACATCGTGGGATCTCCCCTGTTTGTTTTCTGGTCTTACGAAGATGATTCAGATGCTTATCTGAGATCCTCCCTGCCTGAAATCCTTGGTTTGTACGCGGAACGCATCTTCTTTTTTCTCAGCCGCACTCGATGGAGTCGAATGGGCCAAGTGATCCGTTAGACGCTCATCGGGATACTGCACCTGGAATTCGAACCGTGAAACGTCAAACACGCATTCGCAATTTTTGCATCATTGCCCATATCGATCACGG
>JAZFRU010000380.1:0-2946 GCA_036445815.1 Acidobacteriota bacterium
CTACCTTGGGGGCGGTTCGCTCAAAGTTGGCCCGTGGTCCACCCTGCCGATCGCTGCTGGCATCCCTGGCTGCCTGCAGGGTGATGGCGTCCTTGACCGCTTCGACGATCTCATCCGGAGTGACCACACCGCTGCCATCGTGATCGAACCGCTCAATAAATCCTTGATCCCGATCCGGCACTTCATCAGGAGTTACCCTTCCATCTCGATCGGCATCCAGGCGCTCAAACATCTCCTCCGGACCAAAAGCAGGACCGGGCGCTTGTTGGGAAGCCACCGGCTTCATAACCAACAGGAGACAGACGGCCAACACTGCTACAAACAGGCTACTGCGGATTTTCATTCAATTTCTATTATGCCCCACAGGGTACCCTTTTGCCCATAGCCGACATGGATCGGTTATAGTGTCCAGACTTTGGAGCGGGTAGAGCAGATGAAAGTCGGAAGAACCCGATCACGTTTCGGAAACTGGAGAGCTCCGGTCACAGGGGGGATGTGCCTCCTGGCCTCTGTTGGCCTCCTGTCCGCTCAAACAGTGGGTGATCAGGAAAACCTTCCTCTTGACGCCAGAGAGCGCCCGGTTGCGACAGCCTACAAGGTGGAAGAAGCTCCCGTGATGGACGGGGACGTCCTGGATGATCCTGTCTGGGCAGTGGCCCCTCCCGCCACAGGCTTTTACCAGATTCGACCCTATGAAGGGCAACCTGCGTCGGAGCGCACAGAAGTCCGAATTGTTTACACGAAGGACACCCTCTATTTCGGTGTCATCTGTTACGACGAGGATCCGAATTCAATCATCGCCACTGAAGCTCGCCGAGATTCTCCCCTTAGCGAAACCGATAATTTTCAGATCATTCTGGATACCTATCTGGACCGTCAAAACGGTTTCCTGTTTGCCACCAATCCTGCAGGCATTGAATACGATGCCCAAGTCAGCAGCGAGGGTGAAGGAGGAGGGGTGCAGCGCTGGGGTAATGCACCCGGACGAGGTGGGTCCGGTGGGGGTTTCAACCTCAATTGGGACGCTTCCTGGGAAGTAAAAACCGAGGTATCGGATATCGGCTGGAGTGCTGAGTTCGCCATTCCCTTTCGGACCCTTCGTTATCCGGGGCAAGACGTCCAAACCTGGGGTCTAAACTTCCAGCGCAGTATCCGGCGACGCAACGAAACCACCTTCTGGGCCCCGCTGCCACGCCAGTACAACCTGTTCCGCCTGTCTCTGGCTGGAACGCTCACCGGCATCGAGATCCCTCAACAGCGTAATCTGAAGCTGACCCCTTATGTTCTGGGTGAAATGCGAGACCGGGTCGCCGTGGGACATACTCAGTGGCTGGGAGAGATTGGGGGAGACCTGAAGTACAGCCTCACCCCGAGTCTCACCCTCGATCTGACTTACAACACCGACTTCGCCCAGGTGGAAGTGGATGAATTGCAGATCAATCTGGACCGTTTCAACCTGTTTTTCCCTGAAAAACGTCCCTTCTTTCTGGAGAATGCGGGTCTGTTCGCGGTCGGCAGTCCTCAAGAAGTGGAGCTCTTTTTCAGCCGCCGAATTGGGATCAGTTCAGAAGGCACCCCTATCCCGGTTCTGGGCGGGGTCCGTCTCACCGGCAAGGTAGCCCAGACCGACGTCGGCTTTCTCAACATGCAAACCGAGGAGGTCTCAGGCCTCACTCAGGCCAACAACTACACCGTGGCCCGCGTACGTCGCGAACTCCCCAATCGCTCCTACCTGGGCGCCCTATTTGCCAACCGGCAGGGCACAGGTGAGCTGGCACCCCCCAACGATCACAATCGGAGCTTTGCTGTAGATGGCCGATGGGGTATCGGTCAAAACAGCCAGCTTTCCGGATTCGCGGCCGGCACCGCTACCCCGGGCCTGCAGGAAAATCAGTACGCTTTCAAGATTGGGGCCGCCACCGACACGGAAGCCTGGCGTCTAGTGAGCAACTACACGGAAGTGGCTGAGAATTTTAATCCGGAAGTAGGGTTTTTACGGCGAGAGGATTTCCGCAAGCTGGACTTCACGGTGTTCCACTTTTACCGACCGGAGGATTTCTGGGGTTTACTGGAGCTACGCCCCCATGCCAACTACCAGGCTTTTTGGGATTTTGACGGTTTCCTGGAGACCGGTCGATTGCACGCGGGCAGTCACTGGGAATGGAAGAATGGGTATGGAGCGGAAACGGGATTCAACGCCATCCGGGAAGGAGTCACCCAACCTTTTGAGATTTTTCCTGGGGTGGTGGTGCCCGCTGGAATCTACGAGCAGCTCGAGGGTCGCTGGATCATGAACACCAACCAGGCCGCCTGGTTGAGCCTCCGGCTCACCTTCACCCATGGAGGCTTTTTTGGGGGCCATCGGCTGGGTTGGATTCCCGAGGTGAAACTGCGTCTGCACGAGACTTTCAGTGTCGATTTGGACTGGGACCGAAACAACATCGACCTTCCGGGAGGAGACTTTGTCACCAACCTGGGTCGACTTCGGATCTCCTATTCCTTTACCCCCAGAATGTTCGTACAGAGCCTGATCCAGTTCAATGACCGGGACGATCTCTGGTCCATGAACTTTCGTTTCGGGTGGCTTCAGGTGGCCAATACCGGACTATTCGTGGTCTACAACGACACGCGAGGGCTGGAGGATCTGAGACAATCCATTTCTGATCGAAGTCTGATGGTCAAATGGAGCTGGCTCTTTGACCTCCTCCAGTAAGGGACAGAAGTCTTTTCTAGACGTTTGACCATCGACCTCTTCTGTTCTTGGAATACAATCCATGGGAACACGCTAGATTCTATTCATTCACTGAGGAGAGGAGGTAGCCGGGAGCAACTCAATTCTGGGAATGAACACATTGACCAGAACGGCTGAGACGATGTGCATCGCGGCGACCGTGGCAAAGACGGGTAGATAAGAATAGTGATCGATGGTCCAGCCCACCATCGCAT
>JAZFRU010000381.1:0-2440 GCA_036445815.1 Acidobacteriota bacterium
GCAGAAATCACAACCGTTGGGACAACCCAGTCCTGCTGTCAGATGCCCAACCATGGCCTTCCGCTGAAAAGAATACACGCTCGGGGCTGGGATCGGCGCGTAAGGGTGCTTTAAGGTGTAGTCCTCCGGCTCCCCCAAAAGACGTCGCATGAAGCCGATTCCTTCCTCGCGACAGATATGATCCGCTACAGGTTTGAGAATCTCATCAGGCAATACGGTGCCGTAGCCACCCAGAATGATTTTTGCATTTGGAGCGTGCTCACGAATGAGCTTTGCCATGCGATGAACCTTGTGAAAAGTGGCAACAACGAAGTTGATCCCAACATAGTCATAGTCACCGACCTTGAGTTCACGAATAAACTCCCGTTCCGAAGGGTAATGAAGAACCACACAGGGAGCTTCAATGTTTTCGGCGATGTAGTCGATTGCCCAACAACGAATCACCTGCCGCGGGCTGAAAATGCCCTGAGCTCTGGTGACCTGGGCATGGAAGAGTTCCGCACCCACAGAATCGCCTTCTCCGGGGCCACCGAAAGGCCGACAGACTGATGTGAAAAGAATGGGCTTTTTATTCATAGGCTCTCACGAACACTAACGTAGGTTCCTCAATTGATATCGGAAAAATGGGGTTTCAGGGTTTTGCACACCCGTTAGATCTGCTGGCGGAAACAACCGCATGCGGGTCGCGCAACAGGGTTGGTGCAGCAAGCCGGTTGATTTCGTTGCTGGGGTAGAGAATGTAGGCATCATCCCTGCTCTAACGGGATTTCTCTAATTCCCGGCAGAGCGGCCTCAGCCGATCGGGACATCTCTCGTGCTTGATAGAGATCGCTGCACTGTCGGCACAACCCTTGATCGGAGGTCCAGTCAGGAAAATCTGCCACAATTTCCTGAACTGTTTTGGGGGGCACATCTCGACCGTTTTGTAGGTCAAAGGAAGGGAAGCGACAGAGAGGACAACGACCCGTCTTGATCTGTTGTGGACTGTCTTGGGGATGCTCGGACTCTGGATGTAAGGCGAAGGCGAGCAAATCTTCATGTCTGCGAACGGGCCAGTTGAACCACTGCGAGAATTTCGCTGCCCAGCCCTCGCCGAGCATGGGAAAGGTAGCCTTGAACTCGGCCTGATGCCTGTACTTCACATCTGCTAAGGCCCGTCCTTGACGAAACAGTCGCCCATCGATCCAGGTATCCCATAAGACTCGGTAGCGCTCTCGAATCAGGTTATCGTAAGTGGGTCCTACCTCGGATTGTGGCAATTCCAGCTGGTAAGCAAAGCAAGGGTCAAGGATGTCGTGAAGGTGCATAAACTCGTGGCGAAGAAAGGGCAGGAGTGTCGAAGTATCCAGCAGGTTGCAGGGACGCAGCTTGATGACGATTGTTGCCGGAGAGGTCCCATAAAGGTCCGCCCCTTCCTGTTTTGAGAAAACAGCGAACATCACGCGGCAACTTCGGGTGTCGCGTTTCAACACAGGATAGTCGTCAAGTGCCTTTTCCACGACATGTGCCAAATCGAGACGGACGAACCACTGCTGGTGAAACTCATTGAACCGCTTGTCCCTCTTTTCTTCATCCCTGATTTCATAGATCCGCTCCCGCTCCTGATGAAATTCGGCTTCCTGGACATGGCCGCTGATGCGCAGCTGGACCGCATCTTCCATGAGCCGGGGATCAAATTCGAGGCGGTAAGGGGACGCTGGTTGTGCGAGTTGCATGGCTCAGACGGAATTCGGGGACTGTCCTAAGAATTCTTCCAGAATTCGGGGACTGTCCCCGAATTCCGTCAGCGTGGAGGATTGCGGAACTGCAGTAGACAATTTATGCTTCATCCTGGCTAACCACCTAACTGCACCAGGTCGGATTCACCACCCCCGCAGGCCATGGGCACCTGATCCTCAGCGGTTGAGCGCAGGGGCAACTGCATGAGGCCCGGCTCGAGATCCAGCCGGCGGCACTCGACAGTCAAAAACTCAGAGGTGAAGTCGCCGGCCTTTCCCAAAACGCCTTCCCCATCATTCTTCTTCATCTGGGCTCCGAAGGCTCTTCCAAAACGACCCAGGTGTTCCTTCAGGAAAAGCCGGGTGGCCTTGCGTGTCTCCTTTTCCATGGACTCATCACCCTGCTCCAGCGCATAGGCTTGCTTTTTCAAGAGAAACTCCAAAAACTCCAGTTCGCAGCTGATGTGGTCGGGGCGCTCCCGCTCGACCTGTCGCACCTTCAGTCCGAACAGCCCGTATATACCGGTCAGATTGGCCAGCTGGGCGGGCTGCTGAAAGAGTCCCTCCTGGCCGTATTCCGTCTCGTAGGGGCAGACCAGTCCTCGCGCCGTGTGTCCAAACAGACGTCCGTGGGCGCTCATGAGCTCATCCAGGCTGAGGGAAGAAAGGGAACTTAGCCAGGACTCAGCCTTGCTGACTAGATTTAATGGGCGGTCTTCCGG
>JAZFRU010000382.1:0-2558 GCA_036445815.1 Acidobacteriota bacterium
CTAGCACCTCTCCGGTGCTGCTTCGTCGTTCGTTGTAGACCAGGAAGAAGTCACTCAGCGGCTTGTAAATAAAATTGAAGCGAATGTTGCTCGAAAATTCCTTGAGGGTGCTGTTGTATTGGATCAGGGCGTTGAGAAACATGGTGGTGCTGAAGGAATAACGCAGACGCGTACTCACCAGATTGGTGGTGAAGTCCCCCGAAGGAAGGCGTACGTCATCGTAGCTCCAGGAGACATCTGAGGAAAAACGGTAGCCGGGCTGAAGGAGGAACCCCAGACTGTAGGAATCCTTGTCGCCATCAAAGAAGCCTCCTGTTGTGATTCTGGCATTGCCACTGAACACACGGCTCTGGTCGCTGGCAAAAGACACCACGTACTCATCAAAGTTGTAATCTCCCACCGGAATGGGTTGGCCAGGTCGAATAAAGAAGGGCTCATCCAGACGTTCGAAGTGGGCGAGCCGGACGAACACCAGGTTACTGGTGTCTTCAAAGAGAATGGTGAAACTGGTGTCAAGTTTCCGAGTCTCCAGGGTGTTTTCCTGGTCGGTGATGTAGTCCAGTGCAATCAGGGGCTTGAATTCCCGGATCCAGGAGATGCTCTCGGGTCTTGGTTTGAAGGCCAACTTTCCTCTGCTTTTGCGGATCCCTACCCGGGGCGCAAAACCCACTTCAGGATTGAAGTTGTCTTCGAGGGAGAGGTATCTGCCTTCCACCTCGATCTTGGGATCGTTCCAGGTCACCGTGAAATCGCTGGCCCAGTCCTGTCCTGCAAGTCCCGGGGTGTCGGTCTTCAGTAGCGAGGAATTGAGCTCCAGATAGGTGAGGAACCTGAGGTTCAGATCGGCTCCAAAGGTGCGATTGAAGCGGCCATCGGTGTCGTATTTGTTGATGAAAATGCCGCCCACCTCTGAGCGGTTTAAGATATCCCTTCGAAGGCGCACCACCGAAAAATTGGTGGAAGGTGTTGGTTCAAGCTCATCGGCTTGTATGGAGAGAAGCCCCAGAGTGTAACGACCTACGCGACCTGTCAGACGAGCCCCTCCCAGGATGGGAATCAGTTCCCCTTCGGAGATGCCGATTCGGCGCGAAAAGAAGGGGATCAGATCTCCGGGGGGACCAAAGCGCATGCTCACCTTGCCGAACTGGAAGATGGAAGCGTTCTCCAGGAAAAACTCACGCTTCTCGGGGAAGAAGAGGCTAAATCGGGTCAAATTGATTTGCTGCTCATCCGCTTCCACCTGGGCAAAGTCGGTGTTCAGTGTCAGGTCCAATGTCAGACCCGGAGTGACTCCGTACTTGACGTCCAATCCCACCTCCGGCATGAAATCCACGTCGTCTCCTTCTCGACGCGTCACAGGAGCCGACAGGAAGGGCTTGATGTTCAGGTTTCGGCCCTGGCGCATCCCGGAAACGTCCTCCAGTGTCCCGGCAAATTGAACTCGGCTGACCCGGTAACCCCGGGGAACCGGGGACCAATGAGAGTCTTCGTTCTTGCGGCGAACTCGGCGCACGAAGTTAATGCCCCAGTTCTGGAGCTCTTCTGCTCGAAAGCGCAAGGTCTTCAAAGGAATGGCCATTTCCACCTGCCACCCCGACTCGGTGATCCTGCTCTTCACGTGCCAGATGCCGTCCCAATCGAAGTTGGGACTGCCCTGGGCACCGAACTGGGCGTCCCTTTTGGCTCCCCCGGGGTTGGTACCGAACAAAAAGCCGTTGCGATCGTCATCAAAGGTATCCAGCACGACGGCGAAGTGATCATTGTTGGAATCGCTGTAGTCTCGGGTGATATCCGTGAGCACGATTCCCTCTGCACCTGCGGAGTCGAAACAGAAAACCCCCAGGTAGAGGGTGTCGTCGTTATAGAGAAGCCTGACCTCGGTGGGTTCTGTGGCCGGTTCTCCCTGACGTGGCTCCTTCTGAATAAAGTCCCCGGCCGGCTCGACCAGCTGCCACTCCGGTTCGTCCAGGTTCCCATCCACCACGATAGCGGACTCAATGCGAGCCGCCGCGATTCGCCTGTCACTGGCCTGGGCCAGGGCAGGGGATACCCAGAGAAACGCCAGGAACAGGACTTGAACGTGACGCAGCGGAATTGACCCTCTCAGGTCTGCCACGTCTCTTTAGCGAATAGCTCTTCAACCTCGAGTTTTCTGGCCGACAATCCCTGCTCAAAGGAAGCCTGCGTCATCCGTTCCAGCAGCGCCTTATTCTTGGCGATTCCGTAGGGCCAGTGCTCTCCACCGAACACCTCGTCGATCTCTTCCAGATCGCTCATCAGCCAGGGCAAAGAGCAGGCCAAAACCGAAGTGTTTCGGATCCGCTCGAGCTGGGCGGCCAGGGCCGACTGAAATGCGTCAAAGAGGGATTGGGCGACCCAGGGATGCTCCTGGTAGATCTCCCTGCGGATGACCACCAGGTGCATGATCGGAAAAAATCCGCTTCGTTTGTAGTAGTCCTTTTCTACACTCCGGTAATCCGGAAACAAACGCTCAATGTGGGAGGCCCTTCGGAAGCATTCCGGCTCGGCCGGTCCGATCAGAGCGTCCAGCTTTCCCT
>JAZFRU010000383.1:0-5783 GCA_036445815.1 Acidobacteriota bacterium
CCCGGCGGGTGGCGGGCCCCCGGCAGATGGCCATGTACCTGTGTCGTGAGCTGACCGAGAGTTCCTTGCCGCAGATCGGCCGGGAGTTCGGAGGCAAACATCACACCACCGTGCTCCACTCCATCCGGAAAATCGAACGGACTCGGAGTGAGCAGCCCGCGATTCAACGCACAGTGACCCGGTTAATCGATTCGATCCGTTAGCCCATGTAGTCGAGAAGCAAGAAGGGAGGCCAATGGCCGTGGATTTCGTTGTTAAAAAAAGCGAGCTACTAAGAGAGCTCCAATATGCTCAAGGGGGCGTGGAGCGGAAGGCCACTGTCCCTATTCTTTCGAACCTGCTCCTTGAGACGACCGGGAACACCCTGGCGGTGACGGCAACCGATCTGGATGTGACCATGCGGTGTACTTGCCCAGCCTCAATCAAGACCAGCGGAGCCCTTGCCGTCTCTGCGCGGAAGCTTTTCGACATCGTTCGTTTGCTGCCGGAAGCAGACGTTCACTTCAAAAGCGCCGGCCAGACCTGGATAAATATCACTTGCGAGAGAGCCAAGTTCAAGATTGCCAGCTTATCGAAGGACACGTTTCCAGACATCCCCTCCCTGGATATGGAAACGATGACCCTTCCAGCGGAGCCCTTGCACTACATGGCCACTCGTTGTGCATTTGCGATCACCCAGGAGGAATCACGGTACACGTTAAGTGGTGCCTTGATGATGGTCGATCCCGCCACGGTCACCTTCGTCGCCACCGATGGGCATCGACTGGTATTCATCTCCCATAGCGTTAAGACTGAAGGAGTGGACAGTGAAAGCCGGGTGCTGGTCCCCAGGAAGACCCTCAATGAACTCAGCAAGTTGACGGCAGATACCGACGCCAAGATCGAGTTTGGCCACAGCGAGAACCATCTGTTTTTTCGGGTCGGAGAACGTCTGTTGGTTTCGCGCGTTCTGACCGGGCAGTTTCCCAATTACAAGATGGTTATCCCGCAAGAGAATGACAAGTGCGCAGTGTTGAATGTTGCCGAGTTTGCCGCCGCTCTGAAGCGAGTTTCCGTAATGGCCGATGAGGAATCCCACTCCGTCCGACTTTCAGTCAAGAAGGACCAGCTGGACATTCAATCCAGCGGGACGGAAATTGGAGAAGCCAAGGAAACAATGCCTGCCAACTACCAGGAAGAAGATCTGGAGATAGGGTTTAATGCCCGATACGTCCTCGATTTTCTTGGCGGTTTGGAAAGTACAGAGATTGAACTTCACCTCCGCGATGGAGAGACTCAGGGGTTGTTCAAGCCCAAGCCGCAAGGGGACTATCAACACCAATATGTGCTCATGCCAATGAAGCTCTGACCTGAATGGTCAGGGCGGCGTTTCGGGAAACGAATCTGCAGAGAATCCGACCCATTAAGCCCCCCTTCGATCGTCTTGTGTCAGGAGCCGCCGCTCGGCCCCGCAGGACTGCGCGGCCGCCCCTGAACCGGCCCCCTGATCCACCCCTCCGGCAGGTCTTGTGTTGGGCTGGAGAGATTTCCGCAAACACCACAATATATAGTATGCCTATTTAATGACCACCACAGTATTTTGCACAAAATGGGTTATGCCAACAGAGGCAATGTGGTATAATTAGGCCACTTTTTTAGGGCGCTTGGAGAGGGTTAAAACGGCATGGCTGAAAAGGCAGATGTTCTGAATATCGACACATCCTACACCGCTGAAAAGATCAAGGTCCTGGAGGGCCTGGAAGCGGTCAAAAAACGGCCGGCGATGTACATCGGATCGACCGCTGCCTCGGGCCTTCACCACCTGGTCTATGAGGTGGTGGACAACTCTGTCGATGAGGCGCTGGCAGGGCATTGCAAGCATGTTGAGTTGACGATTCATGTAGACAACTCGGTGACCGTGGTGGACGACGGTCGCGGAATTCCTGTCGACATCCACAAAGAGAAGGGCATTCCAGCGGCCGAGGTGGTGATGACGACGCTGCACGCCGGGGGAAAGTTCGATCACGACAGCTACAAGGTTTCCGGAGGGTTGCACGGCGTGGGGGTTTCAGTGGTGAATGCGCTCTCGGAAAAGTTAGATCTGGAGATTTGGCGTGATGGGCATGTCTATTGCCAAACCTACGAATTCGGCATTCCGGTGACCTCTTTCGAAGAGACGGGCAAGACGGACAAGAGGGGAACCAAGATCACCTTCAAGCCGGACGGAAACATCTTTGAAACGCTGGACTTCAATTTCGATACGTTGACTCAGCGGCTGCGCGAAATCGCATTTCTGAACCAGGGCTTGAGCATTGTTGTTGAAGATCTGCGCAGCGATAAGAAGTTGAAATTCCTGTACAAAGGCGGAATCATCAATTTTGTCCAGCATCTCAACAAGAACAAGACCGTCTTGCATCCCAAGCCCATCTATATCGAGGCCGAAAGAGACGACATCCAGGTCCAGGTAGCTCTCCAGTACAACGATGGTTATAACGAAACCCTTTTTTCCTTCGCCAATACCATCAACACCGTTGAAGGCGGGACCCATCTGGCTGGATTCAAAGCCGCTTTGACGCGCACCCTCAATGCCCACGCCGCAACCCTCAACCTCTCGAAGGATCTCGCTCAGAAACTCAGCGGGGACGATGTCCGGGAAGGCCTGAAAGCCGTCATCAGCGTGAAGCTTCCGAACCCCCAATTCGAGGGACAAACCAAGGCCAAGCTGGGCAACAGTGAGGTCAAGGGAATGGTCGAGGCGATCTGCAACGAAAAACTGAGCATTTTCCTGGAGCAGAACACTGCAGTGGCCCGACGTATTGTAGAGAAAGCGGTGGAGGCTGCCCGGGCCCGTGATGCCGCCCGGAAGGCCAGGGACTTGACGCGGCGAAAGAGCGTTCTGGACAACCTTTCTTTGCCAGGCAAGCTTGCCGATTGCCAGGAGAAGGATCCGCATCTTTCTGAAATTTTCCTGGTTGAGGGGGATTCCGCGGGAGGCTCGGCCAAGCAGGGCAGGAATCGTAAATTCCAGGCCATTCTGCCCATCAAAGGCAAGATCCTGAATGTGGAGAAGGCGCGATTCGACAAAATGCTGGGCAACGAAGAGATCGCGACCATGATTTCGGCAATCGGCACGGGTATCGGGCTTCACGAGCTGGATCTTTCCAAGCTGCGCTATCACAAGATCATCATCATGACCGATGCTGACGTGGATGGAAGCCATATCCGCACCTTGCTCCTCACCTTTTTTTACCGACAGATGACGGAATTGGTTCAAGGGGGTCACATCTTCATCGCCCAGCCGCCCCTGTATCTCGTCAAAAGAGGATCCGAAAAAAAGTATTTACGCAACGAGGACGAGCTTCGAGAGTACCTGATGAGCAAGGCGACGGAAGACCTAACGGTCGAGATATCCCGAAACAAAAAACAATATGAGGGCCAGGGACTCATCGACAAGATGCACGCATTGATTGCTTTTACCACTCTCTACGAGAAGCTGTCTCGGAAGTTGGGCGATGGCGAACTCCTGAACCACATACTGGTGACCCTCACGGCGCACCGCGATTTCCAGAACAGCAACGCCTTCTTCCGGAATTATCTGGCCGAGCCCAATAACCTCCAAGCTTTGCTGGGTGTTTTGAAAAAGGAGCAGTACAAGGGAGAGATCACCCCTGACCAGGAGCACGGTCTCTCTCAATTAACCGTCCAGTTGAAAGATTCGTCGCCAGTCATTATCCACTACAACCTTCTCGCCTCTGCCGAGTTCCAGCAGCTCTCCAGTCTCTACAAGAAAGTGGAGGAGTTCCGAGGGTCTCCCCTGGTGATTCGGGACAAGGATCAAGAAACGGTTATCGATAGTGAAGCCGAATTAGTGAACTATGTAGTCGCTGCAGGAAAGAAAAACCTGGCCATCTCTCGTTACAAGGGCCTGGGTGAAATGAATCCAGATCAACTTTGGGAAACCACCATGGATCCGGAGTCGCGAACGCTCCTGCAGGTAAGAATTGAAGACGCCATTGAAACCGATGAAATTTTCACTGTTCTAATGGGTGATCAGGTTGAGCCTCGCCGGAAATTCATTGAACAGAACGCCCTCAACGTAAAGAACCTGGACATCTAGACCCAGTGAAGCTGGGTTTGACAGCTTTCAGGAATCCATAAGGAGACTGCTGATGCACGAATATCGCGGCCGGGAAATTCCCGTCAATATTGAAGAGGAGATGAAATCCTCCTACATGGACTACGCCATGTCCGTGATCGTCGGGCGGGCGCTTCCGGATGTGCGTGACGGGTTGAAGCCGGTCCACCGAAGAATCCTTTTCGCCATGAAGGAGCTGGGGAACACCCACTCCAAGCCGTACAAAAAGTCGGCCCGCGTGGTGGGTGATGTGATCGGTAAATACCACCCTCATGGCGACAGTGCGGTTTACGATTCGATCGTCCGGATGGCCCAGGACTTTTCGATGCGGGAGCCCTTGGTGGATGGCCAGGGAAACTTCGGATCCGTTGACGGTGACTCTGCAGCAGCCATGCGGTACACCGAAATACGGATGTCTCAGATGGCCGAGGAGCTCCTGGCGGACATTGACCGAGATACCGTGGAATTTCAACCCAACTACGACGACACGCTCGTTGAGCCGGTAGTCCTGCCCGCCAAGGTTCCCAACCTGATTGTGAACGGAACTTCTGGAATCGCTGTCGGGATGGCCACCAATATCCCGCCTCACAACCTGAGTGAAATCGTGGATGCGACCCTTCTGCTGATCGATCGTCCGGATGCCTCGGTTGCGGAGTTGATGGAATTGGTTCCAGGACCGGATTTTCCCACGGCTGGATTTATCTATGGAAGAGAGGGGATTCGGCAAGCCTACAATACAGGCCGGGGAATCATCCGCATGCGGGCAAAGGCGACCATTGAGAAATTCGACAAAGATCGTTCCGCAATCATCATCCACGAAATCCCATATCAAGTGAACAAAGCCAAGCTGGTCGAGAAAATCGCCCAGTTGGCTCGTGCCAAAAGGCTTGAAGGCATCAGCGATCTTCGCGACGAATCCGATCGCCAGGGAATGCGGGTCGTGATTGAGCTCAAGCGAGGGGAGCAACCCCAGATCGTACTCAACAACCTGTTTAAGCTCACGCCCATGCAGAGTTCCTTCGGGATCATTCTACTGGCTCTGGTGGACGGCCAACCTCGAGTTTTGGGCCTCCAGCAGATCATCAATTGTTTTCTGGCACATCGCAAAGAGGTGGTGCGGCAACGGACCAGGTTTGAGCTGGAAAAAGCTGAAAAACGAGCTCACATCCTGGAGGGATTAAGGAAAGCCCTGGACCAGCTGGATAACGTTATTGCCTTGATTAGAAAGGCCAAGGCTCCGGCTGAAGCCAAAGAGAACCTGTGCCAGAAATTCTCTTTCACGGATGTCCAGGCCCAGGCCATTCTGGACATGAGACTGCAGCGCCTCACAGCGCTGGAGCAGGGCAAAATCCTGGAGGAACACAAAGAGCTTCTGGCGCAGATCAAGCAACTCCAGGCCATTCTGGACAGTGAAAAGATTCTCAAGGATGTCATCAAGGGCGAGCTCGTCGAGATTCAGAAGAAATACCAGAATCCTCGGCGCACAGTGATTGTGGATGAAGAGGTCGAGATTTCCATAGAAGACCTTATTCCTGAGGAGGCCGCTGTGATCACGGCCACTCACAACGGTTACATCAAAAGAACCGCGTTACACACCTACAAGAGCCAGCACAGAGGAGGAAAAGGACGGATCGGCATGTCCACTCGGACCGCTGAAGATGTTATTGAC
>JAZFRU010000384.1:0-12628 GCA_036445815.1 Acidobacteriota bacterium
ACATGACCCCGCCAACTGATCGGAGGGCGCAATTCGTGCGCCCCGACCTTCTTGATCGTTAAACGCTAAACGTGAAACTTTAAACGTCACGAGCGGGCGAGCGTCAGCGAGACCGCTCCCCCCTACCTTCGGACCTCCGCCTGGGGGATTCAACCCCTATTGCCCGAACTCACCCTATCCCACCGATGGAACCAAACAAGAGTTTCCAGGGCAGAACAGATCGAACACAAGTTCGAGGCAACTCAACTCGGTTGGTGGTTCATTTCTCAGTGAGCCCTCATTGCAGCGAGTCCGCCGGGGTTCCTTCCCCACCCACGCCCCACAGCCCTCATCATCGAATTCCTTCAAAAGCCACCCATGATTGACCTTGTTTTTCTTTCGGAACGGGTCGTGCTTTCTTTTTTTGACAGTGGACAATATCCTTGTCATCAGCCGTGACTCATCTCTGACCAGAACTCTCAAGTGGACCCTGGAAGATGCCGGCTTTGTGGTGTTGCTCTCTCTTTCCGTGGAGACTTCATTTCTTGACGAGGTCCAGAACGAACCGATCGTGGTCATTGTGGATGCCGACTCGACGAACTCCGAGAAATTGTGGCAAACGACTCAGTATCTCAGCTGGTTTCATCGTCGATGCCCGATCCTGCTTCTGACTGACCGTCACTGTGAAGAATTGGAAGAGAATTGTGATTACTGTCTTCCCAAGACGGTGAGAAAAGACCAACTTCTCTCCTGTATCAAGGAGTGTCGCTACTAATTGCGCGGGCGTGCGGCAGTGAATTTCTGGCCGAAGGACAGGCGGCCATAAGTCACAATATTCCAGGCTGCTCTCTTCCCCCTTCCCCCCGTCCACGCTCGATCAGGATGACAGAATCTCGAAAGGAGATCGGGTCACGCCAAGGAACTGAGGAAAAATGTGACTCTTTACGGTACATTAGTGTGATGAGCCCTGACGACCGCAAAGATACTTCAGAAAGTCATCTCCACGAAGAACTTTCGACTCTGGATATCATCAGCCATTTGCTGACCACCTCCAATTTCAACCTGGACGTCCTCTTGAATGACATCGTCCAGGTCGCCGCCCAGAAATTACACGTGAAGGCTTGTGCGATTCGGCTGCTGGACGAAAAGACCGGAGAACTGGTGCTCAAGGGCGTTTACGGTCTCGGAGCTCAGTACCTAGACAAAGGTCCCGTCATTGCCGCCAAAAGCGTCTTCCGCGACGTGATTGAAAGCGGAGATGTCACGGAAATTTTCGATGTCAGCCAGGATGCCCGCATTCAATACTCTAATGAGGCGATCACGGAAGGCATCAGTTCCATACTGGTGGTGGGACTGATGCGCGAGAGCCGCGCCCTCGGGGCCCTGTCCGTGTACACCGATCAGCCTCACCACTTCGATCTTGATGAAGTCAAGACTTTTCAGGCCATCGCCAACCAGACTGCGGTGGCAGTATATCTGACCCAGCTGCACATCAGTGAGAGAGAACGAAGCCAGCTGGCTTTGCGCCGAAGTGAAGAACGGATCCGTGCCATCCTGGACACGGTCATTGATGGAATCATCACGATTGATGAGAAGGGAATCATCGGGTCTTTCAATCCAGGATCCGTTCGAATTTTCGGTTACAACAGCGATGAAGTCATCGGGAAAAACATCAAGATGCTCATGCCGGAACCTGACCGCAGTCAACATGATCACTATCTCACCAATTATCTGAAGTCCTCCGAAAGAAAGATCATCGGTATTGGGCGGGACGTCACGGGGCGGCGCAAGGACGGCACCACCTTCCCCATGTACATTGGTGTTGGGGAGACGGATTCAGAAGGACAGAAGATGTTCACGGGAATCGTGAGAGATCTCACCGAAGTCAAACGACTCCAGGACAGGATCCTGCAGACACAAAGCCTGGCGGCAATCGGAGAGATGGCAGCGGTCCTGGCTCATGAGATCAAGAATCCCCTGGCAGGCATAGGCGGAGCCATCGAAATCCTTCTAGAAGATATGACCGGACAGGATCAACGCCGCAGCGTGATGGAAGAAGTCCTGGCTCAGGTGAAGCGATTGGACGGGGCCGTGCGACAACTGTTGATGCTCTCCAAACCGTGGACACCCAACAAACAGCCGTGCGATCTGAGGGCCATCATTGCGGAACTCTGCACTGGCGCCGCAGAACAGAAACCTTTTCAAGGGATAGAGTTCGTACTCAATGGGACAGAGACGGCGCTGGCTCCGGTTGATCCTACTTTTTTCGAGCAGGTGCTCTGGAATCTCTTTCACAATGCAGTCGAGGCCATGCCCGACGGTGGCACAATTCGATGTACCTTCGGGCTGGACTCAGATTGTGTGACGGTCTCCGTGAGCGACACTGGATCAGGTATTTCCAGAGATCAACACGACCAGCTGTTCCGTCCCTTTTTCACCACAAAAACTCGGGGGACCGGACTGGGCCTTTCTATTTGCAAGAAAATCATGGAGGCCCACCAGGGCGCGATTGTCGTTTCAAGTGCCGGGGATGAAGGGACGACGTTCATCTTGAGTTTTCCAAAAGGCGATTTAGCCCGTTCCGGCGGCCCGACCGACGGCCAGGAATGAGTGCGAACTCGAAGATCGTTCCCGTTTCCCAGGTACTGGACTCCGAATGTCAGGCATCTGGCTCATGGAACTTGACCCTCAGTTTTTTTCATTGCGATCGATGTTATGAATAGATCGGACAAGAAGAGTTCTATCTGGAGAGAATATCGATGCTGACACGCACAGCCAAAACAGCAGGAATAAGCCTGGCCGGGCTCGGCTTGATTGGAGGAATCGTTTTTGCCGTCGCTGTCATGACCACAGACCAGCCGGGCCCTTTCACCTCGATTGCAGCATGGTTCATCCTCCCCCTGGTCTTTTATTGTGGACTGATTCTTCTGGCTATAGGATTTATCGGGGACCATCTCCGCCGGCGCCAGTCCAGGAACAACCGTCCATCCAATCGGTTTCAAATTGACTTCACTCCTCCCCGAATGCGGAGGCTTCTCTACTGGGGTGCACCGCTATGTTTGTTGACTCTATTCGCTACCGTCCTATGTGCCTACCAGGCCTATGAATTCACGGAATCCACTGTTTTCTGTGCGTCTGTGTGTCACGCGGTTATGGAGCCAGAGAGGGTCACTCATGTCATCTCTCCGCATGCCGAAGTCTCCTGCAGTACTTGCCACGTCGGTCATACAGCTGCCCAGTACATCGAAGCCAAACTGTTTGGAATCGAAGAACTCTACCACTTGCTTCGCAACGACTTCCCTCGCCCCATCCCCACTCCGATTCAGAGAATGGAACCGGTTCGAGAGAACTGTACGGGATGTCACTGGGATCAAAATTATTGGGGAAAGGTCCACCGGGAATACTCTCACTACATCACCGCAAACGACAACCAGCTGTGGAATCTTCAGATGAATGTCAAAGTAGGGGGAATGTATCGTTTGAGTGGTGAAGGTGAAGGAATTCACTGGCACATGAAACTTGGTCCTCAGGTTTTTTACATCGCGACCGATGAACGACTGGACACCATACCCTGGGTCAAACTGATCTCCGAACAGGGAGAAGAAACAATTTACCAGTCGACCGAAGAACCGCTTGCCGAGGAAGCATGGGACTCATTTGAGGTTCGAGAGATGACCTGTGTCGACTGTCATAATCGCCCGGCCCACCAGTTCAAGGCTCCCATCCTGGCCATTGATGACGCCATCGCCAGAGAATGGATGAGTCCCTCTCTGCCCGAGGTGAAGGCTCAAGGAGTGAAACTGCTGGCGGACCAAAGCTACCTCACCAAAGAGGAAGCCGTGGTAACCATTCGCAGCCGATTTTACGATTTTTATCGCGAAAACCATCCCGAAATACTCGAGTCTCGCCGTGGCGATGTGGACCGAGCGGCCGAAACTCTTGGCAGAATCTACCGGCAGAATTTTTTCCCAGAAATGAAAGCCGACTGGAGGTCCTATTCAGACAACATCGGGCACTTTCTCTCGGACGGCTGCTTTCGCTGTCATGACGGTCTTCACGTCGATGAGCAGGGCAACACCATTTCCGACGACTGCTCCCTGTGTCATGACATTGTCGTTCAGGGGCCGGAGGACGAGATCGAGAGTGACGCGGCAGGACTCTCGTTCCGCCATCCTGTGGACTTCGGCCTGCCGATCCGAGAACTCGGGAAATGTGCCGACTGCCACGACGGGAGCCTTGGTCAATAAATGGGGGAAGAAAGGAACCTCCCTCCCCCTCGGTCCTTCTGATGCTTTCGCTGGCAATTCAGGCGATTCTCATCAAAACTCTTTCTCCCCTGGAAACACCAAAGCGGCAGCATGCCTCACTTGTCCGAACTTTTACAGACTGAATCGTGTCGATTGACTGGGTGGTTTGAACCCTCCTGTGAGTGAATTCGCCCAGTCTGATGGGGTAAAGACGGTCAGCCAAGTGACCGGTGGCCCCTGGCCGAGAAAGGGAAGAATACTTAGGCTGTGAGGTCCCTTATGGCCTTTCTTCAACATGCTTTCCTGGAACGTGCTCCTTGCAAAGATGACAGAAGCAGTATGACAGGCACGGAAATTGCCTTACCTATCATCAGAACTGATGAGGCCTGTGGCTTCGACTGTAACTGCAACCTTCAGGAGGTGCACTTTGCCAAGGAACCATGTCAACAGCGCCCGAAAGAGACCCTATCCGATGCCTCAGCTTCTCGGCTCGGTAAAACCACCTGTCGTCCACCTCGCCGACCAGCACCCCGATAATCGACTCAAAGCGCAGAATGACTCCGACAATCCCTTCCAACTCTACCTGAGGGAAATTGGTATCGTTCCCCTCCTGACTCGAAAAGGTGAAGTGGCGATTGCCAGAAGGATTGAAATGGGCCGGGAAATGGCCCTGGAGGGAGTTTCCCGTGCCCAGGTGGTTGTGGAAAGAATCGTCCAGGCCTGTCGCCGAATCGAAGGAAAATGCCTGGGCCACCCTCATCGAGTGCCGGTCAAGGACAACCGAGAGAGTGCCCGTCAGCTGTCCCAATTGACCCGCCAACTCACCGCTCTGGCCGATCTCCTGGCCCAACTGGAACTACCCCAGGATACCCGTAAATCCCTTGAAGAGATGATTCACACCACTTTGGATCGGCTCAAAGCCCTGGAGGGAGAGTTCAAGGAACTCAAGAAAACCCCTTTAAAGCGACCTGCCGGAAAGGCCATAAATATACGCCTGGAAACCATTGAAAAGGATCTCCATGCAATCGCAGAAGAGTTGTCTGCTTTAACAGCCGACCTGCGAAGCACTCTAGCCACTATTCGGCAAGGAAAGCTGGAATCGGAAATTGCCAGCAAAGAACTCGTTGAAGCTAATCTCAGGCTGGTCGTCTCGATCGCAAAAAGGTTTAGCCACAAGGGCCTACCGCTGCTGGACCTGGTGCAAGAAGGGAACATCGGCCTCATGAGAGCGGCTGTCAAGTTTGACTACCACAAGGGATATAAGTTCTCGACCTACGCCACCTGGTGGATACGTCAAGCCCTGTCGCGAGCTCTCGCGGATCAAGTGCGTACCATTCGTGTTCCCGTCCAAATGGTTGAAACCATCAAAACCTTGCAACGAACCGTCAACGCCCTGGTTCACCTCTATAACCGTCAACCCACGGCTGAAGAAATTGCCAAACAAATGGGAATTCCGGTCGCTGAGGTACACAGCATTCGCCAATTTTCTCAAGGATCGATTTCACTGGACGCACCCACAAGCGATGAACACGACATCCTGTTAGGGGACTTCCTGGAAGCTACTCAGCTCGAATCACCGGCTGATTCCGCCTTCAATGTCAGTCTTGGAAACCAGGTGCTGCAGATGCTCCAGAGGCTGCCCCTGCGAGAAGAGCAAATCATTCGCATGCGTTTTGGTGTAGACGGCGGCAGTGCACACACCCTGGAAGAGGTCGGAAAGAGATTCTCCGTTACCAGAGAACGGATTCGCCAGATCGAATCCAGGACTCTTCGCAAGCTTCGTGATCCGTCAACACTCTAACCTGTCCAAGGGAGGGCGACCATGAACACCAGGAGGATCAGTTCTCTGCAGCAGGCCTGCGGCTTTATCATTGCCGTCTGGAGCCTCACCCTACTGGCAGGAGGATGGGTCTTTTCGGCACCCGATCAGCACCAACCCAATCCGAATCCAACTGGTACGGTCCTCTCAGACCCTCCCAACTCTGGGGTTGCCAAACCCAGCGAATTTCAAGGGGAGATCGTCCCCCAACCTCAGCTGGTGGCAGAAGTCGTCGCTCCACTTTGGGGAAAGATCTACCTGGAGAAAGACGTGTACGAAGGCGCCCAGGTTAAAAAGGGACAACCATTGGCCCGAATCTTGTTGGAACTGGATGCCGTTGAACGGTTGGCGTTAAATGACCGGACCCTGGATGTCGAACAGTTTCTAGAAATCTGGACCGGAAAGGCACGCTCTGCGTGGAGCAGTTATCAAAGAGCGCTCGAAATCGGCAAGACCAATCCTGACTTTCAAGAAGAGATTGATCGGCGCAAGAAGGTTTATGACAGCACCCTACAGGGACTTCAAATCGCCAATCAACAACACAAGAGGCAGGCCCTACTGCTTCAAACACGTGACCCCAGGCAAGTGATCGTCACCTCGCCTCTGTCGGGATACGTCAGTTCCATATATTTCGTGTCGGGCGACATCAACTCTTTTGATGAGTTCCG
The DNA here is from genome assembly GCA_036445815.1 of Acidobacteriota bacterium. Taxonomy (GTDB): domain Bacteria; phylum Acidobacteriota; class UBA6911; order RPQK01; family JADFOI01; genus JAPYTY01. The sequence continues at coordinate 6,714 of JAZFRU010000384.1, forward strand.
AAAACTCTTTCTGATCGTTGACCTTTCCACAGTGTGGGCCCGAGCTGACATCTTTGAAAAGGACCTGTGGATCGTCCGGGACGCCCCGAAAGCCGTCATCAGCACCTCCGCTTTTCCCGACCAGACCTTCGCGGGACGATTTCTGTCACTCGGCAGCGAAATCGATCCTGTCACTCGCACGATTTCCGCCTATTACGAAGTACCCAATCTCACCGGGCAACTGAAACTCGGAATGCGTGTTCGGCTGCACCCGATCCAGGAGTAAGGCCCATCGGGCGAAATGTCAAATCCCCCAAAAGGGTGGGTCCTTTGCTCCAGTCTCCATTTGTGATTTCTGGACTTCACAACCACAACCCTTGTTTTTTCAACAAATTGAACTCAATCCGGTGATACCGGCCCAGAAATTGCTGCGAGAACGATAGACTGGGGAGGAACACCCCCGCACAACTTCTCCTGAATATCTGATGTCTGTCGGCGGTTCCTCTCTGGCCGGAAGGGAGTGCCACCATGTCTGCATCGCTTATCCTCGCCATCCTTATTTCAGCTGCAGTCTTGTATGGGGTCGTCAGGGCCAGACGGACCGCAACCCATCACCTGGACGACCTGCACATCATCGGAGGATCTCACGGGAAAAAGTAATGAGCTGGTCCGGGATCTGTGCTGATCGACGCCTGGCTTATTTCTGGTCGGCGCTTATGCTGACCGCGATCCTCGGGTTGACCGGGGGATCTGTTCAACTGGTTCACCCACAGGACAGTCCTATCACAGGTGCCGTCAACCAGAACGTCACGGCGATTCCCGGATCTCTGACCGGTTCCAGCCCGGTGCCGGAGTCGATTCTTGAACGGGGACGCTACCTTGTGGAAGGCCCCGCCCATTGCTTCACATGCCATTCCAGGGTGGAATGGGAAGGAAGCAACGGCGAGCCGTCCATCGAAGAAAAAGGAGCGGGGCGCATCTGGTTAGCGGAACGCTTTCCGCTGCTTCCTGAGCAAGAGGATCTGACCGGGAGGGATCAATGGCTCGGCTTCCAACTCAGACGACAAGCACTGATTTCGCCCAACATCACGCCCGACCCGGAGACGGGCGCCGGGAACTGGAGTGACGAGACCTGGAGGCAAGCCATCCGAGAGGGAGTCGGCCAGGACGGTCGAACCTTGTCGCCCGCCATGCCGTCTCAGCAATTCCGGAAGATGTCCGATGAGGATCTGGCCTCCGTCATCTCCTATTTACGCTCCATCCCGGCCAGGCAGAACCCTTTGCCGGCCAGGGTACTTTCTGGAGAAATCCTGTCCAAGCTTCACCCCCTGGAGTCGGTTACCGAACCGGTGCCGGTTCCAGATTTCTCCGATCCCATCAACCGCGGGGCCTATCTGGTCGGGCTGAGTAACTGTCGAGGTTGCCACAGCAGCTTTGACGAGGACTTCCGGCCCATTACTGAACTGGAATTCGCAGGAGGTAGCCTACTCAAGGGACCCTGGGGAGAAGTCACGGCCCCCAATCTCACCTCCGACCGGAACGGGAGTTCCCGGTACGACGTGAAGACGTTCATACAGGTGATGCGAACCGGCCGGGTCGGCAAACGATCCCTGAATCCAGTCATGCCATGGGCTTCCTTCAGGAACATGAGCGACGAAGATTTGACTGCCATTTTCGCCTACTTGCAAACGCTCAAGCCCACCGTCCATCGGGTGGACAATGCCGTCTCCCCCACCCTTTGCAGCCGCTGCGGGAAATTTCACGGTGACGGTGACCGGAACAACTAAGGAGGGGCCGCTGGTCGAAGACCAGCGGATTTCGGGTTTCACGGGAGATGAAGAGAGCCGCTCATAGAGCGGCTGCTACATAACCCCGCCAACTGATCGGAGGGCGCACGCCGTGCGCCCCTACTTTTCTTCCGTGGAACCTGGAACGTGGAACCTGGAACGCGCTGGTCTTCGACCAGCGCTCTTAGCTCACCACGGCCATCCTCTGGACAACATCACCGCAAACCCCACCACAACCAGCGCCAACAGCAGATTGACTCTTCCTGCCCATCTCATCGTGAGCAGTAATCGAAAGAACTTTTCAGAGTTGGGATTCTCTCGAAACGTCTGGCTGGCTCTGGGGCCGATCACAAAATCATGAGCCGCGCTCGACAAAAGAATGAGGCCAAACAGGCCCAGTTTCCAGCCCAGGGCTCGCCCATATGAGGTCGTCCAGAACTCAGTCTCCATCAACCGTTCCCATCCGATTCCCTGGTAGGACAGATTGAAGATTCCCGTGGTAGCCAGAAGACCAAAACATCCCCATCCGAACCACTTGAAACGGAGAGCAATCGGACGCACCAGGTCCATGGATAGTCCCGGCATATCGGTGCGGCGAACTACAGGCATCAAAACAAACACCAGGAACAACGAACCACCCAGCCACAAAGTGACCGCCAGGAGATGCAACCAGAGGGACCCGATGAATAGGGCATGCATGTTCTCAAGGTACTGGTTCCGGAGAGCAAAGGCAACATGCCAGAAGGTTGTCGAAATTCAGGGGGAGAGAACGGACGCCCCCACGCGATCCCCGACGTGCTTACCCGGAAACCTGGACCGCTCGGTTCACAGAGCCGTGGTCAGGAAGCCAGCCGGTCAGCCAATGCCTGAATAGAGGTCATCAAGGGCTCCAGGTAATCAGGTTTGGAAAAACACTCGTCACAGGACCTTCCCAACCCACTACATTCATCCTGGGAAATGACAAACACGGGAGAACGATGATGCAGCCAGCCCAGAAACTTCTTGGTCTGCCACAACTCATCCGGTACGGCGTCATCATCAACAAGCGCCAGAGACGGTACGACTGAACCCGATTCCAGAAAAGAACTCTCCAGCGAGGAGGAAAACAAGACCGTGAACCCCGAACCCTCCAACCTGGACCGCAAAACTCTGATGAGATCCTCGTCGGTGCTGATAACCAAGACACGCATGATGATGGCAAGTCATTTGCACATCCCGTACCACTCCAATAGCTGTCATTCTGATTGCATTGATTAGCCTATCCCCATCGCCTTTCAGGCCCAAACAATATCAGGGCACAAATGTAACAGCGACGACAGAATCAGGATGGATGGAGCAAAGGCACAAAACACTCTAAATTGGATCGGGGCAAAATGCCTTTCACCCGGCTCAGCCCTCTTACCCAATTCTTTGCGCAGTTTTAACCGCGTTGTCCCAGCCAATAGCCCAGAGCAAAAACCGCCGGGATTCCGATCACGTGAATGAAAACCAAAGAAACTGACATCGGACAACTCTCCTATATCCGGCGGCAGATTGGCAAGCCCTATTCCACGAATCTGGATCTCCTGTGAGACACCTTGCCCAGAATCTCCCCGAGCACACCTTTCAGAAAGGGGGGCAATTGGGTAAACTCCCCCATATGAATGGGTCATTTCACCCGCATTTTGGCGCGGACACCCCTTTCGAATCGACAGATTGGCGCTTTCAACAGATACGAGCCTTGGCCATGATCTTGCTTTATCAATATAAGTATGGGGATTCTCTCGGAGGAGGATAGGACACTATGAGAAACAAAGTCGTCCTTGTGGTCGATGATGAGCACCTGATTCGCTGGTCCATCCGGCAAAAGCTGGAATCGGCCGAGTATGAGGTTCTGGAAGCCAGCACAGCCGCCGAAGCCATCTCACTCTTCAAAGAAAACATGCCAGATCTGGTCACTCTGGATGTTCGCTTACCGGATACGAACGGACTGAAGATACTGCTGGAGATGAAAAGATTGGCTCCCGACACACCGATCGTCATGATCACCGCCTATGGTGCCGTTGACGACGCCGTCAAAGCGCTTCAAATAGGGGCCTACGACTATCTGGAAAAGCCCATTAATTTTGAACGCCTACTCCACTCATTGAGCAATGCCTTTGAAACCAGTGAACTGCGCACAGAGGTGAAACGAAGCAAACAGGAACAGGAAGAGACCTATTCTATTGACCGGATCGTCGGTGAATCCAACGCCATCCAGGAAGTAAAACAACTCGTCCTCAAGGTAGCGAGCAGTGAAGCCAACACCATCGTTATCGAGGGTGAAAGTGGTACGGGCAAGGATATGGTGGCCAAGGCGTTGCACTACCAGAGCCGTAGGCGAAAGCAGCCCTTCGTGGTCCTCAACTGTGCTGCCATTCCGGAACAGTTACTGGAAAATGAGTTATTCGGGCATGAGCGTGGTGCCTTCACCGATGCCAAGACGATGAAAAAGGGGTTGTTCGAGTTGGCCGATGGAGGAACGGTCTTCTTTGACGAAATCAGTGAGATGCACCTCAACTTACAATCGAAGTTACTGAGGGTTCTGGAAGATCAGGTATTTCGCCGAATCGGAGGCGTCAAGGATATTCGGACCGACGTCAGGGTCATCTGTGCCAGCAACAAAGATTTGGAAGAAATCTCGTCCCAGGGCCAATTCCGACAGGACCTCTTCTATCGCCTTTCAATCATCCCCATCACCCTGCCGCCTCTGCGCGATCGTAAGGATGATATCCCTCTTCTCGTTGACTTCTTCATTGACCACTACAACCTACGTTTCAGAAAGGCCATCACGGGTATTCTTCCCGCGGCCCTGAAGATCCTCAAGAAATATGATTGGCCTGGAAACATTCGAGAGCTCAAAAATGCGATAGAGCGGGCCATGATTCTCGAGGATGCGGGTCCTATCGGCGAAGACCTGTTGCCGGTGCGCATTTCAGAATTTGAAGGCGATACCAGGGGATTCTTAACCAATCAAAACCTATCCATTTCTCCACAGGGCATTGATCTGTACCAGGTCGAAAAGGACTTGATTCGAAAAGCCTTGATCAAGGCCGGCGGCAACCAGACACAGGCTTCCCGACTACTCTCCATCACTCGAGATACCTTGCGCTACAAGATGAAAAAGTACGACCTGGGAAAACATGACCAGGAGGTCGCCGAGGCGGTGTCCGAATAGTTTCCTTCGTCTCCTTTTCTTTTCTCGATCTTTTGTTCTTCCGGTACTGGGCCTTCTGTGCCCCGGAACGTGACCACTGAAACAGGCTGGTCAGAGACCAGCGGCAGGCACAAACATCGATGACCGATCTGGTACTGACCACTTTCTTTGCGGCTCTGTTGACTGCTCTCGCCACCGGACTGGGGGCTCTGCCTTTCGTCTTTGTCCGCGACCTCTCGGCCCGCTGGCAAGGACGTTCTGCCGCCCTGGCCGGAGGAATGATGCTCTCCGCTTCCGTTTTCAGCCTCTCCGGAGAGGCTCTCAAAAGAGGATCGCCCTGGGAGCTTGCCGTTGGACTCCTTGTTGGAGGCTGGTTTCTTTCAGCCTCGACTCGTTTGGTAGAGGGTCGAAATTGGAAACTTTCCGGGCTGAGCAGAGAAGATTCGCGCAAAGGGATCCTTATGTTGGTCGCCATGTCGATCCACAGCCTTCCCGAGGGAATCGCTATCGGGGTCGGTTATGCCACAGGGGAACTGGAATTTGGTTTCCTGGTTGCTCTTGCCATAGCCGTTCACAATATCCCGGAGGGAATTGCCATATCACTGCCCTTGAGAGCCCGAGGTGTCTCGGTGGCACGTTGCACGTTTTATTCCGTTCTTTCCAGTGTTCCGCAGCCGGTGGCGGCGGTTCCAGCCGTGATTGCCGTTTCTTTTTTTCAGGAGTTGCTGCCAGCGGGACTGGGTTTTGCAGCCGGAGCCATGATCTACCTGGTGATCGCGGAGATGCTACCGGAGAGTCTGGAGAACGACAACTGCGGCCCCAAGGAGACCGCCTGGTGGTTGCTGATCGGGGTGGCACTGATGCTCGTTATGGCGGTAAGATGAAGAAGGCGAAACGTAGAAGCCACGTTTCGCCTTCTTCACCTTACAGGTTCCACGTTCCACGAGTTGGCGGCCTCTTTCCACCGACTAGCC
>JAZFRU010000385.1:0-16985 GCA_036445815.1 Acidobacteriota bacterium
GGATGAAGCAGATCGAAACAGCCGTTGGTGAAGACCACCGTCTTGCCTTCAGACTTGAGCCTCACCACAATCTCTTTCAGTTGCCGGCGCGATTTGATCTTTGATCTGGAAGTCCGCATCGTCTTGCTAGGTTTCACGTTTAACGTTTCATGTTTAACGTTTCATGTCGGCACAATCTTGTAGCGGCCGCTCTACGAGCGGCTCTTCACCAACATCGCCCCTTCAGGGCTAAAAAGTCTCCGGTCAGGCGGTCGGCCAGTCAGCTTCCCCCTCCCTCCTGCCTCCCACATTCCGGACTCACGTTAAACATTAAACCTGAAACGTTAAACGCGCGGGTCGAAGACCAGCCGGTCAGCCGGTCAGCAGGCGGGCATAGCCCGCCGGGGTCAGGGGTCAGGGGTCAGGGGTCAGAGGCCCGCAATCTTCCCCCACCCCCAGCTTTTCCTCGAATCGGGCCGCGATGGCCTGACCGTGATGAATGATTTGCTCTTTTTTCTCTCCCTCTAACATTATCCTGGCCAGCTGTTCTGTTCCCGAATAGCGGATCAAGACCCTTCCTGTCTCGCCCATCCTCGTCTCTGCCGCTTCAATTTCCTGCTGAATCGCCGGGATCTTTGAGAAATCGACCTTCTCCCTGACTCGGACATTGAGGAGAACCTGAGGGAACTTCCGGAAGCCCTCGGCCAACTCTTCCAACGATCTTCCCTCCTGGATCATGACATCCACTATCTTCAATGCCGTGACAATGCCATCACCGGCCAAGGAGTGGGCGCTCATGATGATGTGCCCGGAGGGCTCACCCCCCAGGGCATGATTTCCCTGGAGCATTCTGGCCAGGACATACCGATCTCCGACGCGAGTGCGCACGATCCGCAAATCCGCTCTTTCGAGAGCGAATTCCAGTCCTTTGTTGGCCATCACCGTCGTCACTACACATTGGCTCTTCAGCTGCCCCATGCGTTGGAAGAATCGCGCCAGAATGTACAGTACATAATCACCATCAAACAGCTTCCCATTTTCATCACAGAAAATTGCTCGATCTGCATCTCCATCCAGGGCGACTCCCAGAGAGGCCTTGGTTTCGATTACTTTCTGGGCCATTTTCTCGGGATATACCGCTCCACAACCCTGGTTGATGTTACGGCCGTCCGGGTTGATGTTGAGAGCCACAACCTCAGCCCCCAACTCTTCGAAGATCCGCACGGCGATGTGGAAGGCGGCGCCATGCGCACAATCAAGAACCACTTTTAAAGGCCTCAGCGAGTCAACAGAAGGGACCGTTCTGAGAAAATCGACATAGTTATCGACCAGTTTCCGGTTGAAGCCACGAATCTCCTGAGGCCTGGGCTGTTCAGTGATTTGCGGCAATGAATCCTCATCGGAATCTCCGGCAACGGACTGTTCGATCCATTCCTCTTCCTCATCAGTCAGCTTCATTCCCCCCTTGGAAATGATCTTGATGCCATTGTCTTGAAAGGGATTGTGTGAGGCGGAAACCACGATTCCGGCATCGAAAGGTTCGTGACGGCAGAGAATCGCCACAGCCGGAGTGGTGATGACGTCAGCCACGGTCACCTCTCCACCTTCGTCCCTGATGGCCTGCTCGAGGACTCGAGCAATCCAGGGGCCACTGATCCGGGTATCACGCCCAATCAGGACCTTGCGACGGCCCGAACGGACGATGGCCTTACCCAGTTTGTATATTGTGGCTGGGTCCAGGGGTCTTTTCCCGGCGACTCCACGAATGCCATCCGTCCCGAACAACTCGCGCATATCACCTGGATTTATGGATCTCGACCTGTTCAGGTAGCACCAACGTTATCCTGAGAAGGCCCTGGTAGGCTTCCGGCACAACAATCTCGGGAATCATCAGGTAGGGCTCATCACGCGGTTCCAGCGTTTCGGTATTCACGGTGGCCTGGAAATCCTCGGCCTCGAGCTCCTCCATGAAAGAAGCGGGCACGGTTCCCTGGATCTCCAACCAGCGGGTTCCCAGTCGAACCTGAGTCTGTTCAGGCGACATCTGGATGGGGATCCGGCGCAGGCGCACTTCTTTCCGCTCTTCTTCAATATTCACGACCACAATAACCGAAAGAGGATCAATCCGAACGCCACGATCTCCGATATCGATCGACACCTGTTGAACCACGGTGGCGGCCAGCCCTTCAATATTGAGGGGTTCTGTCCGAACCTCGGTGACCATCTCTACACGGGATTCGGGGCCTGCGATCGTCACCTCCGGAGCTTCGACACGGGTCACTTCAAAGCCGTCACCCGGTTGACCGACAATTTCAGGTGTTACCTGAATTATCATTTCAACAGAGTTGTCCAGCTGTAAAAGAAGCCGGGCCGGCGTAAACTCCAGCACATCCACATCGTAGGGCCGGTTGAGAATGTTCTCGGAAGTCAAGGAAAAGGCCCCTTCAACGCCGGGCTCAACATCTCTCAGATCAACCACTACTGCCAGCTCTCTCTCATCGAAACTGGCGGTACTTCTAGATCGAAGGACGACCTCGACTTCCCTCTCATAGTCGTTGGCAATCTCCATCTCCGAAGGGATGTTCACGAACTCGACCGGAAGCAACAGAGTCCTCTGGACCGGTTGACCGGAAATTTGCAACCAGAGCAGGATCGCCAGCAACAGAGAACCCACTTTCAGTTCAATGTTGTTGACCAACAGGTCCTTCAGAATTTTCATACGGCTTCCTGTTGTTGCTCAGATTTCTTGTGAGTTTCCGGCTGGACCTTCACACTTTTTGCCCCCGGATCGATCGTTTTCTGCAGGACCTTGAGCAACCGAGGTCCATCCAGACCTCGAACGATCTCTCCACCGACCACCGCGGAGGTGTTTCCGGTTTCCTCGGATATGACCACGGCAACGGCATCGCTCTCTTCAGTGATCCCGATGGCAGCCCGGTGCCGCGTCCCCAGTTCCTTGCTCAAATAAGGATCCAGGGTCAGCGGCAGGAAACAGGCCGCTGCGCTGATTCGGTTTCCCTGAATGATCACGGCTCCATCGTGCAGAGGACTCTTGGGATTAAAGATGGTGATGAGCAAGTCATAAGTAAGAAAGGCATCCAGCTTGATACCACTCTCGATGTAGTTCCTGAGCCCGATGTCTCTTTCAATGACAATCAAGCCCCCGATTTTCTGGCCGGACAGGGTTGTGGCAGCCAGGACAATTTCGTCAAAGCGTTCCTGCCCCTTGCTCCCGGTCAGTCTCGGGAAGAATCGTGGAAAGAAACGCCCCCTGCCGATTTGAGCGAGCCCGCGTCGAATTTCTGATTGAAAAATCACGATCAGCGCGAAGATGAAATAGGTGAAAAAGTTGGCGAACAACCATTCGATGGTTCTCAGCTCCAGGAGCCTGGTCACCCCGTAAAACAAGGACAACGAAATGATGCCCAGTGTCATCTGCCAACCTCGAGTGCCCTTGATCAAGAGCAAGGCGTGATAGATGATGAAGGCGATCACCAGGATGTCAACGCCATCCCTTAGCTGAAGCTGCATCAGGGTGGAGAAGAAGTCGACCATCATGACAGAGGGCCCTCCGCCAGTACCGCATCGGTGATCTGGGCCACCTGGTTCATTTCTTCGACATCGTGCACTCTCACGACGTGAGCCCCCCGAATGATAGAAAGAGCAACTGAGGCGGCAGTGCCCCAGATTCGATCCTGGCCGGGCTGCTCCAGGATCTTACCGAGAAAACTCTTTCGAGAAGTGCCGATCACTATCGGTAAATCAAAAGAAGCCAGGTCAGAGAGCCGGTTCAAGATTTTGCAATTGTCCTCAACTGTCTTGCCAAACCCGATTCCCGGATCAATCGCGATCTGTTGCTTCGAAATTCCGCATTCCACCGCCCTGTCGACGGCCGTCTGCAGATCGGCTGCGACCTCCCCCAGGATATCTTCACTGGAAGCCATTTCCTGCATGGTCTCGGGAGTGCCTCGCATGTGCATCAAGACCACTCCCGCCTGCCAGGCTCCAATGATTCCAGGCAAGTCTGAATCGAATTGAAAGGCGCTGATATCATTGACGATATCGGCTCCCTCCTTGAACGCTTCCTGGGCCACTGCCGATTTGTAGGTATCAATCGAGATGGGGATTGAAATTTCCTTTCGCACCCCCTCGAGTACCGGCAGCACCCGCTTCAGTTCCTCGCTCAAAGGAACTCGCTGGGCTCCGGGTCGGGAGGACTCCCCTCCCAGATCCAGGATATCCACACCCTTCTCAGCTAATTCCAGGCATCGCTCAATCGCATGTGACGTCTCCAGAAATCGGCCTCCGTCAAAAAAAGAGTCGGGAGTCACGTTCACCACCCCCATCACGAGAGTGCGTCTTCCCAGTTCCAGTTTCTTGTCGCGGGCCTGTAAGGTATAGGCTCTTCTGGAAGATGGAGAATCTACCCGAGTTAGAGCCGCTTGTGCCACTGTTCCCTCCCGACTTCAGGCGGGGGCTGGACTGTCGTCAGGATTCACCAGCGGGGGCATCGCCTGTTCCTTTTCTTCCTTCGCTTCCGGATTCGGCTCGGGCTGATCAGGAGCCTCCGGCCCCATGTCTCGTTGGATCTTTTCGCCCTTGATGACCGCGGTAATCTCTTCAGAATCAAGAGTTTCAAACTCCAGGAGAGCCTCAGCCAGACGGATCAAGCCATCCCGATTCTCTTCAAGTATGGCCCTGGCCTTCACGTCGCCGTCCAGGACCACTTTCTTGATCTCCTGGTCGATCTGCATCGCTGTGCTTTCACTGTAATCCTGATGTTGAGCGATTTCTCTGCCCAGGAAAATTTGTTCCTCTCTTTTGCCGAAGGTCAGAGGGCCTAACGCCTTACTCATACCCCACTCACAGACCATTTTTCGGGCACGCTCCGTGACCCGTTCCAGATCATTGGAAGCACCCGTAGTACAGCTGCCCAGAAAGATCTCTTCGGCAGCCTTACCCGCCAGTAAAATGGCAACCGAGGCCTCCATGTACTCTTTGGAGTAATTGTAGGTATCCTCCTCGGGAATCTGCATGGTGACACCCAGGGCCCGCCCACGAGGAATGATGGTCACCTTGTGCAGCGGGTCCGCATCGGGCAGCACATGCGCCACCATGGCATGGCCAGCTTCATGATAGGCGGTGTTCCGCTTCTCTTTATCACTCATGATCATGGACCTGCGTTCCTTGCCCATCATCACCTTGTCCTTGGCTTCCTCGAAGTCATCCATGGCCACCGATTTACGGCTGAGCCGGGCTGCAATCAGAGCCGCTTCATTGACCAGATTAGCCAACTGGGCCCCTGAAAAGCCTGGAGTCCCCCTGGCTATGATGGAGACATCGACATTCTCTCCCAGCGGAATCTTCCGAGTGTGCACCTTGAGAATTCCCTCTCGTCCCTTGATGTCCGGCAGGCTGACCACAACTTCGCGATCAAAGCGGCCGGGTCGCAAAAGAGCGGGGTCCAGAACATCCGGGCGGTTGGTCGCAGCGATCAGAATGACTCCCTCATTGGACTCGAACCCATCCATTTCCACCAACAGCTGATTGAGCGTCTGCTCTCGTTCGTCATGGCCTCCGCCCAAGCCGGCTCCACGATGTCTTCCTACCGCGTCGATTTCGTCAATGAAAATGATGCAAGGCGCGTTCTTTTTTCCCTGTTCAAACAGATCTCTTACACGACTCGCTCCCACGCCCACGAACATTTCGACAAAATCAGATCCGCTGATACTGAAGAAAGGAACACTGGCCTCTCCGGCGATGGCACGAGCCAATAAGGTCTTGCCAGTCCCTGGAGGCCCCATCACCAGGACACCGGTGGGGATCCTTCCCCCGAGCTTCTGAAACTTCTGCGGCTCCTTCAAAAACTCGACAATCTCTTGAAGTTCTTCCTTGGCTTCTTCAACACCGGCGACGTCTTTGAAGGTCACCTTTTTCTGCTGGTTAGTGGATAGCTTGGCACGGCTTTTCCCGAAGGAAAGAGCTTTGTTTCCCCCACTTTGCATCTGCCGCATCAGAAAGATCCAAAACCCGACAAACAGAATGATGGGGAACCATGAGGTCAGGAGCATGTAGACTAACGAGCCCTGCTCATCATCGTTGACTTTGACGATGATCTCTTTTTCATTCAACGTGTTGGCAATGGTTTCCTCGGATCCCTTCGGAATGATCACACGAAACCGCTGTTCCATCTGGTTGGCGTCGACGTATTTCCCCTCGACTTCATTGCCGGTCAATACAACAGGGGAATTGGGATAACTTCGGATCTTGTTGTCCTTCACCATCGAGGTGAATTCGGAATAATTCACCTCCTGGACGTTACCGCTGCGCACTGTGTTGAGAAAATTCCACAGCACCACAACGGCGACGATGATGACAATCCAGAGAAATACGTTCTTGGCAGTGGCGTTCAAATCTTGCTAGACCTCCGATTCACTGAGCAATCTGTCCCCTTCCATTATAGGCCAGAACGGCTTACAAGGACCAGATGAACAGGTCACCTCTTTCACCTTTTTTTACGTTTTTGACTCTTTTCCGTTTCAATTTCCACTGAAATCATGGGAAATCGGGCCAAAATCCCCGGGATCGAACTCCTGTGACCGAATTCCCTGCCCCGGGATCTGCCGAGGGGTTCTATCTCGTTAGAGGCCCCCACCCCCCTGGAAGTTTCACGGAGGGGGCATCCCACTATGAACTTCGACCGCCAGAGCAGCTGAATCATCCCCTGAGACCCGGTAATCGGGGTGAGGAGGAAATCCCTCCACCCACATAATTTCGTCGTTTCCCACCAGGATCAAAAGGCTGTCCCTCTGACTCCTGGGGATTCGGTTCCGTTGCAGTAGATCCTTGAGTTTCTTGTTTCCAGATTCGGAAGAAACACGGTACTCATCCCCGGGACGGCGGTTTCTAACGATCAGATCCTCGTTTCCCCATTTAATCAAGGTCGCCTCCTGGCCGTGAGCTTTCGCTCTCCGGACCACAACAGACTTACCCACCTCCGGGATGAGAATCTCGCCAGGCACACTCAAGGGGTAGAGGAAATCACAGGGGAGGGCCTGGTTGGTGATCCACAGTTCTCCGAATTCCCTCTGCACCTTTAAACCTCCGGGTAAATGAATTTCGCTGCCGCTACGCGATGCACATAACCCGAGCACCCCTTCGATATGCTGCAGGGTAATGTCGAGAAGATCTCCCTTTTCTCTCGCCACTCCCTGCCTCACCACCTGTTTCCGAATAATTGAATGGAACGTTTCCAGTACCTCGATTCGGATTCGAGTTCCGCCCTTCTGTCTGATGCGGCATTGTTCAAAGGCTTCTTCTCCGCGCACCCACAGGTACTCCTCGATCTCCCGGAACAACTGGCTGGAGCGGTGCAAATTCTCGACCAGGGAGGGATTCAAATTCTCTTCAACCAGGGGAATCAGTTGGTGACGAACCCAGTTTCTATGGTAGCTCAAGTCCCGATTGGAACGGTCTTCTCGATAACTCTGCTGGTTCTCTTTCAAGTAGGCAATGATCTCGGGTCGCGAGAGCTCTAATAGAGGTCGCACCACCATGACACCTTTTGTGTCAGAGCCTCGCCCCCGCACCGGGGAGATTCCGGAAAGACCTGCGGGGCCCGCACCTCGAATCAGCTTCATCAGGAAGGTTTCAGCTTGATCATTGATCGTATGTCCGGTGGCCACCTTTTGATTCTCCAATAATGAAAGTTGGAGAAGGAAATCATAGCGGAGTCTTCGCGCGCAGCTCTGGAGATTTTCTCCACTACGCTCAACCTCCTGGCGAGTCTCTACTCGCCGGACTTCTATGGGAACCTCAACCCTTTGGCACAGACGACGCACAAACTGCTCGTCCTGATCCGATGCCTCTCCTCGCAACCGGTGATTGACGTGAGCTGCCGAGACCTGCAGGGAAAGCATTTCCGCTATTTCTTTCAAGACCAGCAGCAGTGCGACGGAGTCAGGCCCGCCCGAGAGGGCCACGATGACATGATCCCCTGCCTCGAGAAGTTGGTGCCGGCGAATCGTCTCTAAAACTCTGCTAATCATGCCCTTCGCCCCACTTGACAGCCTTATGGAACTGGTCGTATTATCACACATTGGAACTTATCGAGAGTGGCGGAGGGAACGGGCCCAGAGATGCCACAGCAACCAGCCTCACAAAGCGTGGTGCTAATTCCCGCAGGGCGCTCTGGTAGATAAGTTCGATGTCAATGAACATCGAAGCCCTTTCTTACCAGAAAGGGCTTTTTTTGTTTGAGCCCAATACGGGCGAATGGGCCCGCATTCCGTCGAGATCCGGCTTTGGCCCAAAAAGACGACGTTTCACCGGGGAGAAGGAGACATGAGCTATTTAAAGGGCTTGAAATGCAAAAATTGCGGTGACGAGTCTCCCCCCGATCGGAGATTCGTTTGCCTGGAATGCTTTGGCCCTCTGGAAGTCACCTATCGCTATTCGGCCATACAGGCGGACCTGAACCCCAAAATCATTGCCCAGAGAGAGCCGAATTTGTGGCGATATCGGGAACTGCTTCCGCTGGAGGGAGACCCTATCGTAGGTTTCCACTCGGGCTACACTCCGCTGGTCAAAGCAGGGCGTCTGGCCGAACATCTGGGGGTCAAGGAACTCTACATCAAAGACGATTCCGTGAATCACCCCACTCTCTCCTACAAGGACCGGGTGGTCCCGATCGCCGTGAGTCGGGGTGCCGAGTTGGACTACAAGGTCTTCTCCTGTGCCTCCACGGGTAATTTGGCCAGCGCCGTTGCCGCCCACTGTGCCCAGGCCGGATTCCCCTGTCTGCTTTTCATTCCCCACGACATCGAATCGGCCAAAATCACTGGATCGCTGCTTTGCAAACCCAGGATCGTCGCGCTGGAAGGAAACTACGATGACGTGAATCGTCTGTGCGCAGAGATCGGTGATCACTATGGCTGGGGCTTCGTCAATGTCAATCTGCGCCCCTACTACACGGAAGGGGCCAAAACCATGGGCTATGAAATCGCCGAACAGCTCAACTGGAAACTCCCCGATCATCTCATACTTCCCACAGCCGGAGGCACCCTCCTACCCAAGGTTGCCAAGGCCTTCAGAGAGTTCACCGACCTGGGCTGGGTCAAGGGTCAATGCCGCATCCATTCGGCGCAGGCCGAAGGGTGCGCTCCAGTGATCCAGGCTCTGCACGCCGGCCTCGATTTCATTAACCCCGTGAAACCCAACACTATCGCCAAATCGATCGCTATCGGCAATCCGGCCGACGGGCCCTATGTTCTTCAGGAAGTCCGCGACTCGGGCGGCTGGGGAGAATCCGCTACCGATCCGGAAATCATGGAAGCCATTGAATTACTGGCTGAGATGGAGGGGATCTTCACCGAGCCTGCCGGGGGAACCACCCTGGCAGTGGCCATGAAGCTGCTTCGCCAGGAACGAATCAATCCCAATGATACGATCGTGGTGGCCATCACCGGCAACGGCTACAAGACCCTGGATGTCTTTGATTCTCAAAGGACCGTGGATGTCACCTTGAGACCCAATTTAAAGGTCTTTCGGGATTGGTATGCGGAACATCCACTGGTACCGAATGAATCCCAACTGGGAACCCCTGCATAATGGCCCAGCCAGTCAAGGTCAAAAAATATGGGGGCACCTCTGTCGGTTCTGTCGAACATCTACGCAAAGTAGCTCAGGATCTGGTATCGGAGCATCAGCAAGGTGTTCATCAGTTGGTCGTCGTGTCGGCCATGGCCAAGACCACCGACCAGCTGATGAGCATGGCCCATCAGGTAACTCAACGTCCCCGGGCCAGAGAACTCGACATGCTTCTCACCACGGGAGAGCAGGTGTCTATTGCCTTACTGGCCATGGCCGTGCACGAACTGGGGGTCGACGCCAAAGCCCTTACCGGAGCTCAGTGCGGTATCCTGACGGACGGCAACTTCGCTCATGCCCGAATCCAGAATATCGACACCACCAGGCTCAAGCGCCTGCTGGATGAGAAGAACATTGTGATTGTGGCCGGATTTCAGGGCATTACCACCGATCACGAAATCACCACTCTGGGCAGAGGGGGATCCGACACCACCGCAACCGCCCTGGCTGCGGCCATGAAGTCACCTGTGTGCGAGATCTACACCGACGTGGATGGCGTATTCACGGCCGACCCTCGTCTCGTTTCCGACGCACAACTGTTGAGGTTCATCAGCTACGAGGAGATGTTGGAATTCGCGGCCTCCGGTTCCGGAGTGTTGCATCCCAGGTCTGTCGAGTTGGCCAAGAATTTCGACATCCCCCTGGAAGTAAGATCCAGTCTGCATCACCGAAACGGGAGCACTATTGTCAGGAAGGAAATTTTGGAAAAAGTAGCGATCACAGGTGTAACGGGCGACGCAGGCATTGCCCGCGTCGCATTGACTCAAGTAAAGGATATCCCCGGCGTGGCTGCCAAAATTGCAGAACGCCTATCGGAAGCAGGTATCGGCATTCGCCTCATCATCCAGGGGATCCGTCACGATGAGACCAACGACTTTTCCCTCATCATCTCCGAGGAATTTGCCCAGCAGGCGCAGAGCCTCCTCGAAGAGGTGGCCCAGCAGGTTGGAGCCCAGAAGGTCAGGGTCAATACCAACGTCGCCAAGGTTTCGGTGATAGGGTCCGGTGTGGCCAGCAATCCGGGAGTCGCAGCAGGAATGTTTCGAGCCCTGGCCGCCCAGGAGATCAACATCGAACTCATCAGTTCATCCGAGGTCCGGATTGCCTGTATTATTCAACAGGACAAACTGGATTCCGCGATTCAGGCCATCCACAAGGAATTCAATCTGGCCAATCTTAAGAGAAACAAGATCTCGGCGGTCGCCCCTTCTGAAAACTCCCAGGCAGCTACCAGTTAGACTGCTCTCGGCCTTTTGACTGCTGCCGTTTCATCCCTCCGTGCTGTGTCGTGGCTTCGCGCCGTGATCCTGGAGAGGGCCGGGGATCAGGGATCAGGGGTCAGGGGCCAAATAAGTGGCCTTCCAGCCATGATTACTCCAACCAGCCCAGATTGACAATTCCAGGCCGATCGCTTAAAATGGGGCTCGCTCACCGTTGCTACTCAGGGAGGCTTCATGGACTACAAGGTCGGGGAAAAGGTCATCTATCCTAATCAAGGAGTCGGGGTTATTGAGGAGATTTGCACCAAGAACATCGCCGGCCAAAACGAAGAGTTTTACATGCTCAGAATCGTCTCTAATAATTCTACGGTGATGATTCCCACCAGTAATGTGGAAGTGGTAGGCATCCGTAAACTTTGCGGCGAGAAAGAGGTCAAGCAACTCTTCAAGATTCTCAAGGCCGAGCTCAACGAACACAACCCCGACTGGAAAAACCGGTACAAGGGAAACGTGGAGAGAATGAATTCCGGATCGATATTTGAAGTCGCCAAGGTTCTCAAGAACCTTTTCTTTCTGAGTTTCCAGAAAAGTCTTTCTTTCCGCGAGAAAAAGATGTTCGACCGTGCCCGCCAGTTAGTCGTCTCAGAAATTGCCACGGTGCAAGACAAGGCCCAGGACGACGTTGAGAAGGCGGTCGACAAGCTGCTCACCAAAAACTACGAGCGGGCTCAGGCTCAAGCCACCAACTAGGTCGGAGCTTCGCGAAAGTCGCTCCGCTCCTCCCGTGTTGTCGTGCAATCGTGAATTCGTGCTGTCGTTTGATCAGGTTGCCAGTAGGGGCGCACGGCCGTGCGCCCACAAGACCTACTCCAGATTCAACTGGGATTTTAGATAGTCGGGATTGCCTGTCTCTAACTTTCCCTGCGAATGCACGATTGCACGACAGCACGATTGCACGAAGCGGGCGACGGCCCGCGCCTACAGATCCCCTTTGCGGATCATCCGGGCCGCTTCCTTGGCAAAATAAGTGAGAATCAGGTCGGCTCCAGCCCGATGAATGGCCACCAGACTCTCTGCCAGGACCGTTTCCCTGTCCAGCCAACCTTTTTCAAAGGCCGCACACAGGGCCGAGTACTCACCGCTGACCTGGTAGGCCGCCACCGGAACCGTCGTCATTTGACGCACCTGAAAAATGACATCCAGGTAAGGCATGGCCGGTTTGACCATAACGATGTCGGCCCCCTCATCCAGATCGAGTTGGACTTCCTTGAGGGCCTCCCGAGAGTTGGCAGAATCCATCTGATAGCTCTTGCGGTCGCCAAACTGGGGGGTAGATTCGGCAGCATCCCGAAAGGGTCCATAGAAACCAGAGGCATACTTGGCGGCATAAGAAAGGATCGGAACGGTTTCTCTCCGCTCCAGATCCAAAGCGGTGCGAATGGCGGCCACCCGGCCGTCCATCATATCGGAGGGCGCGACCACGTGGGCACCTGCCTCAGCGTAGGCCACCGCAGCCTGGGCCAATAGAACGAGGGTCTCATCATTGAGCACCGTTGTCTGATCGGTCTCAGGATTATGGTCGATAATCCCACAGTGCCCGTGATCGGTATATTCGCACAAACAGACATCGGCTATCAGGAGCAGCCCAGGAACTTCCTTCCTGGCCCTCTCCAACGCCTGACAGATCACGCCGTCAAGGGCATATCCGGCGCTCCCTTTCGGATCCTTCTTATTCCCTTCAGGAATCCCAAACAGCATCACGGCAGGAATGGAAAGTTCCTGCACCTGTTGCAGTTCCTCAATCAGGGTGTCCTGGGAAAATCGAAACTGGCCCGGCATGGAAGAAATTTCCTCACGAATCCCTTCTCCCTCCACCACAAAGACCGGAAAGATCAACTGGTCGATGGAGAGACGGGTCTCGCGCACCATTCTTCTCAGGATGGGATTCTCACGAAGGCGACGGGGTCTGATCATCACATCTTTCGTCGGAACGGGGACTAATGGCGGTGGAGGGATTCGAACCCCCGACACAGCGGATATGAGCCGCCAGCTCTAACCAACTGAGCTACACCGCCGTTGAATGAGTAATGATAGCAAACCGAGGCAAGGCTTGGGAACCTGACCCGCTTTACCACCAAGACACGGAGAAGATTGTCACCACAGAGGCACAGAGCCACAGAGAAGAAAATTCTTTCCCTTTTCTTGTTCTTGTCCCTCCAAATTTAGCCAACACAAAAGAGGATCGCAGAGCCGTGGACAGTACCCTCTTTTCGTGGAACGTGGAACGTGGAACCTGGAACGCGGCCGAGCGGAGCGAGGCCGCTCTTCACTCCTTGAGGATTGGGACCACCAGCGGGTCGATGCAGTTGAAGTCCAGTGCCTTGATCTCTTCCAGGGCTTCCTGCATGGAGGAGAACCGAGTGGGCTCCACCGTGATGACAAACGGAAAATTCGAGCGGTCCGACCAACTCTCCTGAAGAACGAGATCAATGTTGATTTTCCGCTCGGCCAGAATCTGAGTCAGGGTCGCGATAATACCGGGACGATCCTTCACGAAAAACCGCATGTAAAAGGGGTAGGATTCTTCCTCTCCCTTGTCCCCTTTCAGTTCACTCCTCTGGAGAACCGTTGCCTCTGAAGCAAGCAGTGTGCTGGCCGCTCCCGTTTCTTGCTGGGAGGCACGCAACACGTCCGCCATGACCGAGATTGAGGTAGGGCCTTCCCCCGCACCGCTTCCACTCAACAACACCGATCCCACGGTGGCTCCCATCACTTCCACGGCATTCAGAACTCCAGCGATCTTGGCCAGCGGAAGGCTGTTGTCGACCAGAAAAGGGCCTACCCGAAGACGCACACCATGGTCTCCGATTGCTGCTATGCCTAACAGTTTGATGGTCGAATCAAGCTTCTCGGCGTACAGAAAATCGACCGCGCTCACTTCTTCGATGCCCTGGGTGGGAATCTTCTCTGGATCGATGGCAGCGTGAAAACAAAGTGTGCTCAGAATGGCCAGCTTGTCTCGTGCATCCCCTCCGGAAACATCCAGTCCTGGATCGGCCTCGGCATAGCCGAGCGATTGAGCTTCAACAAGGGCATCCTGGTAATCGGTCTGCCCGTTGGCCATGGCCGAAAGTATAAAGTTACAGGTGCCGTTCAGGATGCCTCGAACCCGCAGGATTTGATCCGAGGAAAGAGAGTGATTGATCACTTGAATGATGGGAATGCCTCCGGCCACCGAGGCTTCGAACCCTAGAAAGGCATCAGTTTCAGAGGCCAGTCTCAAATACTCCGTTCCATGGAGGGCCATCAACGCCTTGTTGGCCGTGACCACGCTCTTGCCTCCTCCCAGAGAGGATCGAATAATTTGGTCAGCCGGATCGATTCCACCAATGAGCTCGATCACCACATCTGTGGGCACTGCCAGGAAGTCTTCCAGCGAATCAGTGAACCTTACGTCCGAAGAGATCCATGAAGTGTCCTTGTTCTGGTAGCTGCGGTCGAGGATCGAAACGAGGGCCAGATCTATCCCGAATCTCTCGCGATAGCGAGAAGCTTGGCTTTCCAGGAGTCGCACCACCCCCTGCCCGACTGTTCCCAGTCCGGCCAGAACCACACGAATTTTACCGGGTGCTCCCACCATGGCGCCTTTCTTCTGGTTTCTACAAATACGCCGACAAAGTATATCGCACCCTTCAAACGTAGAAGACTCTGCATCTGGCAGGCGCAGTCGAATCCTTGTCGGTTTTTGGGCAATATTGCAAAGAATTGAAGGTTTTATGGGTCGTGACCCTGATATGATGAACCGGCTATACCAACTTCTATGGAAACTCTGTTCACCTTCTTATTCAAGTACGAACCCTTCTACTTTCTCAGGGGAGAGTTCACCTTTCAGTGGAGTCTGGATACCTGGTTAACGGTCCTGATTCTGCTGACCTCAGCAGCCTTCCTTTTCCTCATCTATCGTCGCACTTCTTTTTACAGCCAAGGTCGAATCGGCTGGACTTTGCTGGCTCTGCGCGCCGGCTTCTTTCTCCTGTTATTTCTCCTGGCCATGAGGCCCAGCCTGGTCCTCTCTCGCCTGGTTCCCAAGGAAAACCTGCTGGCCGTCCTGGTGGACAACTCCCGAAGCATGGGTATTGCCACTGAAGACCAGAACCCACGAGGCCAGCCCATACAGGCGCTGGTCGAAGAAGAATCCGACTTCCTGAAGGCACTGGATGAGAGGTTCTATCTTCGGCTTTTTCGCTTTGACTCGAGAGCCAGCCGGCCCGACGGCCCCCTGGAACTGGACTGGCGTGGGGATCAAACCAACATCGTCTCCGCACTGGAGGGCGTCCTGGCCGATACCAAGAACCTGCCACTGGCCGGGATTCTACTTTTCTCAGATGGCTCGGACAACAGCTATCGTGACTTCCAGGAAGTTCTGGCTGAGCTGAAGACTCGCCAGATTCCGGTTCACACCCTTGGCGTCGGACCGGAATCTCTGACCCGGGACATTGAAATGACCCAGGTCAGCGCTCCTCGCGTCTCCATACCTGAAACGATCTCGGAAGTTCGGATCACCTTCCGTCATAACGGTTTCGGAGGGAGCCGTGGGCGTCTCGAGGTTCGAGAGGGCAGTTCACTGGTCGAAACCCAGGAGGTTTACTTCCCTCGAGACTCCAACACTCTGACCACAACGGTCAAGATCGTACCCCAGTCCGCAGGAATCAAGAGATATGAGTTCTCGCTCCAGCCACTGGAAGGCGAAGAGATCCAGGAGAACAACTCGCGTACCACCATCGTTCAGGTCCGTGATCTGCCGGCACGAATCCTCTACGTCGAAGGCCACCCCCGCTGGGAGTACAAGTTCCTCCGAAGATCCCTTGTCGAGGACACTCATCTTCGTCTGGTCACCCTGCTTCGTACCGCACTCAACAAGTTTTATCGTCAAGGAATCGAGGAAGAGACGACGCTCGCGGCAGGTTTCCCCTCGGAACGGGACGAACTCTTCGGCTACCAGGGCATCCTTTTTGGCAGCGTCGAGTCCTCGTTTTTCACCTACCCGCAGATGGAAATGGTCCGTGATTTCGTGGGTCAGAGGGGGGGAGGCTTCCTGATGCTGGGAGGCAGCAGCGCCTTTGCCTCGGGTCAGTATCAAAACACTCCGATTGAAGAGATCCTCCCGGTGTGGCTCTACGGGGACGAGGAAGAAGGCGATCGAACCCGATCCCATTACATCCAGGGAGAAAGCAAGGTTCGCCTCACCGACCAGGGCCTTCAGCATCCCGCCTTCCAGCTCTCCCCCGAAAATGAACAGAACGCATCCCACTGGGATTCCATCCCGGCCCTGAGGGACTGGAATGTAGTCAGAGAAATCAAGTCGGGAGCCACCATTCTGGCCAGACTCGACACCTCATTGGGAGTCAACCCCGCCTCCGACGACCTTCCGCTGTTTGTCTTTCAACGCTATGGGCGCGGTCACACCCTGGCAATGCTCACCGGAAGCAGCTGGCAGTGGCAAATGCTTCGCGATCATGAAGACAAGACCCATGAGACCTTCTGGAGACAGATCTTGAGATGGCTGGTCAGTTCCGCCAAAGATCCCATCACAGTGGAGACCGAACGGGAAGTGTACTCTCAAAACGAAAAGGTGAATCTGCGGGCCGAGGTCAACGACAAGGCTTTCAATCGCATCAACGACGCCCAGGTTGAAGCGGCCATCACCTCCCCCGGGGGGGATATCACGACTCTACCGCTTCAATGGGACCCACGAGAAGATGGGGTTTATCGAGCTGAGTGGACGCCCCATGAAGATGGCTTTCATACCGTTGAGGTCACAGCCCAGGCCAAGGCACTGAAAGACACGGAGACCCCTCCGGCCAGCACTTCGTTCTTGACCTCAACCGGTTCGCGCGAATTCTTCGATGCCTTCCAGAAAAAGGATTTTCTGGAAAAGCTGGCTCTGGACACTGGTGGAAACTACTACACCCTATCGGATGTGGACCGGCTTCCCGAAGAAATCCTCTACACCCAGTCTCAAACCTCGGTGATCGAAGTCCTCGATCTGTGGGACATGCCCGTGAATCTCCTCTTGCTGACATTCCTCCTTCTGGCCGAGTGGATCCTTCGAAAAAGACACGGAGCGATCTGAATAGA